>CAZDRS010000046.1:0-14194 GCA_964507585.1 uncultured Dechloromonas sp. | reverse complement strand
CGGATGGCACCATCCAGGCGAATGACCTCGCCGTTCAGATAGGCATTTTCGGCGATGTGCTTGACCAGTGCGGCGTATTCGGCCGGCTTGCCCATGCGGGTCGGGAAGGGAACCATCTTGTTCAGGGCATCCTGCACCTCGGCCGGCATGCCGAGCAACATGGGGGTTTCCATGATGCCCGGGGCGATGGTCAGGCAGCGGACACCGCTACGCGCCAACTCGCGCGCCACCGGCAGGGTCAGGGCAACGATGCCGCCCTTCGACGCAGCATAGGCAGCCTGCCCAAGCTGACCTTCATAAGCGGCCACGGAAGCGGTATTGACGATCACGCCGCGCTCGCCGCCGGCATCCGGTTCGTTCTTCATCATCGCCTCGGCCGCCAGGCGCAGCATGTTGAAGGTACCGATCAGATTGATATTGATGACCTTGGCGAAGCTCTCCAGCCTGTGCGGGCCCTCCTTGCCGACGACTTTCTCGGCCGGCGCCACGCCAGCGCAATTGACCAGGCCGTGCAAGGCGCCAAAGGTGGAAACAGCCGTGTTGATGGCATTGGCCGCCGACGCCTCGCCTGTGACATCGGTTTCGACAAACAGCGCATTGCCGCCGAGCTGGGCAGCCAGCTTTTCACCAGCCTCGCGATTGACGTCGGCCAGCACCACCTTGGCACCCGCTTCGACCAAGGTCGTCGCCGTTGCCGCCCCCAGGCCGGAACCACCGCCCGTCACGAGAAATACTTTGTCCTTGATTTGCATTGCCGCTCTCCTCTGTATTTGATTTCAACTGCAATTCCAGACGGTACCGTATGGAACAGACGAGCATGTTACTCCGGGTTCGAGCAAAGAAAAATCCCCACATGGCTTCCGGTGATATGATCTTCAGATGCCGCCACGAGGCTTGTCCGCGACCATGTCCGATCGAGTTTCCACCCCACCCCGCCGCGCCACCGTGCTGGTCATCGACCCGGCGCCGAGCGACCGCGCCCAGATCTGCGACTGCCTGAAGCAACTGCCCGACGTTCGCATCATTGCCGCCGGCGAAGCCGAACAAGCACTGCAGATCGTCCGCGAAGCCAGCCCGACCATGATCCTGCTCGACAGCACCCAGAAGGGCATAGACGGCATATCCCTGACGCAGGCGATTCGTTTTCACGAGCAAGCCGGGCAGAACCCGGCGTTTGCCCCCTGGATGCCGATCGTTTTCCTCTCCTCGATCAACGACGAGGATCTTCTCGCCCAAGGCATCCTGGCCGGTGGCGACGATTTCATCTGCAAGCCGGTATCGGAAGTGGTGCTGCTGGCCAAGGTGCGAGCCATGTTGCGCATTGCCGCGCGACAGCGGGAGATTTGCGAGGTGCATCGGCAACTCAAGGACATTGCCACGCTGGACAGCCTGACCGGCATCCCGAACCGGCGCTATTTCGACGACACGCTGGCGACCGAGTGGAAACGCTGCCTGCGCACCGAAACGCCACTCAGCATCGTGCTCAGCGACGTGGATTTCTTCAAGCAATTCAATGACATCTACGGCCACCAGGCTGGCGACGCCTGCCTGAAGGCGGTCGCCGGCACCCTCAGTGAATCACTGTTCCGCGTGGAGGATAGCGTGGCCCGCTATGGCGGCGAGGAGTTCGTTGCCATTTTGCCGGGCACGGATGCCCAGGGAGCTTATGCGGTGGCGGAACGCATGCGCCAATCGGCACTGGAATTGTGCATTCCCCATGCCAAGGGGATAGATGGCCGCCTGTCGTGCAGCTTCGGGGTAGCCAGCACCTTCCCGAGCGCCCATTCGGCACCGCAGCAACTGCTGCGCTTTGCCGATGCCGGGCTATACGCTGCCAAGCAGGCCGGCCGGAATCGCGTTGCCCTCAACAGCGAAGCCGGCGCCTGACGCCGCTGGCTGCTAGCAAAAAGCCATGGCCAGAATGGCCGGATCGTCGATCAGGTTGAGTTGGGCGTAGGCGCTGAATCGATAGGCAGCCAAGCAGAGCTGGGCCGCCAGTTCGGATACATATTCGCGCATTGCGCCAACCCGATTCGCAGCAGCTATTCAGCGGCCGGCTTGCTGGCCGGCTTGCGGCCCGGGGCAGGTTTCGGGATGTAGCCGAAAATGCGGCACTGAATGGCCTCGACGGGCTTGCCATCCTTGAAGCTGGTGACGCTGCAGGTTGAGATTTCGTGCTGGGCGGACAATTCGGCCAGCGCAGCCCGCACTTCGGTGAGCGGGATCTTGATCGCATTGGCGATCTCGCGGTCGAGCAATTGCCCGTGCTTTCTCAGGTGATCGAGAATCTTGGGGGTAGACATCGAAAATCCTTTGCCGGGATGAATCGCCTTCACTTGCCGAAGAAACAAGTGCCGACGAAAGTGCAATGCAAAAAGCCCAAGCGCAGCTTGGGCAAAATGCCTGAATTGACTGGTGCCGTTGAAGTGAATCGAACACTCGACCTACTGATTACGAATCAGTTGCTCTACCAACTGAGCTACAACGGCACACGGGTTTGATTGAAAGCCTGCTACTACCGAGCTTTCACCGCTTCCGAAAAAGCAGAGCGTAGAATTATAGCTTTTTCGCCTGTCATCAGGCAACGTCACAAGCCATGAATTTGCTTCGCGCGCTGGCCACGGTCAGCGGAATGACCCTCCTGTCGAGGATTCTCGGCTTTGCTCGAGATTTCGTAATTGCCCGCGCTTTTGGTGCCGGATTGGCGACCGATGCCTTTTTTGTCGCCTTCAAACTACCCAACCTGCTCCGTCGCATGTTTGCCGAAGGTGCTTTTTCGCAGGCCTTCGTGCCCATCCTGAGCGAATACAAAAACAAGCGCAGCGAGGAGGACACCCGCACACTGGTCGACCACGTGGCCAGCCTGCTGTCGATGGCACTGTTTGCCGTCACCGCCGTCGGCATCGCGGCGGCGCCTTTGCTGGTCTGGGTGTCCGCCCCCGGCTTCAGCGCCGACGCCGGCAAGTTCGAACTGACCGTGACGCTGACCCGCATCACCTTCCCCTACATTTTCTTCATGTCGCTGGTCGCGCTGGCCGGCGGCCTGCTCAACAGCTGGAGCCGCTTTGCGCTGCCTGCTTTCACGCCGGTGCTGCTCAACATTGCCTTTATCGCCATGGCACTGTTCGCCGCCCCTTATTTCGATCCGCCGGTGCTGGCACTGGCCTGGGCGGTATTCATCGGCGGCCTGCTGCAACTGGCCATCCAGATTCCGGCCCTGAAGAAAATCGCCATGCTGCCGCGCCCGACGCTGAACTGGCGGGCGGCATGGGCAGACCCCGGGGTGCGTCGCATTGCCATGCTGATGGGCCCGGCGCTGGTTGGCGTCTCGGTGTCGCAGGTCAGCCTGCTGATCAACACCATCTTCGCCTCCTTTCTGGCCACCGGCAGCGTCTCCTGGCTATATTACGCCGACCGCCTGATGGAGTTCCCGTCCGGCATGCTAGGCGCCGCGCTGGGCACCATCCTGCTGCCTTCGCTGTCGCGCTATCACGCCAGCGAGAACCATACCGAGTATTCGAAACTGCTCGACTGGGGTTTGCGCCTGACCCTGCTGCTTGCCGCACCGGCCTCGGTCGGCCTGGCCATCCTGGCGGTACCGCTGATCGCCACGCTGTTCTTCCACGGCGCCTTCTCGGCCGAGGACGTTTTCCGTACCCGCGAGGCGCTGCTCGCCTACACCGTGGGCCTGACCGGGCTGATTCTGGTCAAGGTACTGGCTCCGGGTTTTTACGCCCGCCAGAACGTCCGGACACCGGTACGCATTGCACTGATTTCGCTGGCCGCCACGCAAGCCATGAACCTGGCCTTCATCGGCTGGATTGGCCATGCCGGCCTGGCCCTGTCGATCGGCTTGGCCGCCTGCCTCAATGCGGCGATGCTTTATCGCGGCCTGCGCCAGGCCAACATTTACCAGCCGCAACCGGGCTGGGGGGCTTTCGTCATCAAGCTGGGACTCGCCCTGCTCGCCATGGCCTGCGTATTGTGGTTCGGCATGGGGAGCGAAGGCAGCTGGCTGCAGAGCAGCTTCATGGCACGAACCGTTCAGCTCGCCTGGCTGGTGCCGCTTGGCGCCACCGCTTATTTCGCTACACTATGGCTGTTCGGCTTTCGCCTGAACGATTTCAAACGGCGCACGGCCGTCTGAGAAGGCTTCCAACCAGGAGACTCCACGATGAAACTGAGCAGCACCAGTTTTTCCGAAGGCCAGCGAATACCCGGCGACTATTCTTTCTGCATTCCCGATCCGGCCCATCATGTCTGCCTCGGCCGCAACCTGAATCCACAGCTGAGCTGGAGCGACGCGCCGGCCGGCACCCGGTCTTTTGTCCTGATCTGCCACGACCCCGATGTACCGAGCAAAGGCGACGACGTGAACCAGGAAGGGCGGACGGTTCCCGCCGCGCTGCCGCGCGTCGATTTCTTCCACTGGGTGCTGGTCGATTTGCCGGCCAGCCTGGCCACCATCCAGGCCGGCGAATTCAGCAATACGGTAACGGCACGCGGCAAACCGGGGCCACAAGCGGCACATGGCAGCCGCCAGGGCGTGAACAACTACACCGACTGGTTTGCCGGCGACAATGACATGCGCGGCGATTACTACGGCTACGACGGCCCGTGCCCGCCGTGGAACGACGAAATCATCCACCACTACGTGTTCACGGTGTATGCGCTGGATGTCGAAAAACTGCCGCTGGACGGTCGTTTTGGCGGCCCGGAAGTGCGTGCCGCGATGCAGGGCCACATTCTGGCCCAAGCCAGCCTGACCGGTACCTATACGCTGAACCCCGCGCTACTCAAATAAGCGCGGCCAACTCGGCAAAGCAAAAGGCCATGCGTTTTTGCGCATGGCCTTTTTACATTGGTGGCCGGCTGTGCCGGCCCCAGCCAGATCAGCGGTTCGGCTTGCAGCCGCCGACAGTGTTGCCGACGCAGGGAACCGAGCTTTCGCGGTTGATCAACCACTTGCCACCGACGCGAATCATTTCCAGCGTCTTCTGCGTCGTATCGCGGAAGGCGTTGGAGGTGTACACCTGGCGGAAATCGACAAAGGCGCGATCCGGGCCATCCATGCGTACCTTCATGTCCTGAATTTCGACGCTGATTTCGGCACGCGTCGAAATACGGCTGCGACGCAACTGCGCCCAGTCCTCGCGCGACAGGCCGCCATCCGGCGTGAAGCTCGGGGCATAGAAGCCGGTGTAGGCGGAATAGTCACGCGCCGACCAGGCTGCGGCCCAGGACTTGACGCGGCTTTCGACGTCGGCTTCCGGCCCGATGGCGACCGGAGCTGCCGGCACCACTTGCGGACGGCTGGCGTTCAGGGCAGCGGCCCTGGCGTCGAGCGCCTCACGGTCGCTCACATCGAGCGCGATCGGGTCATTCGGGCAGAGTTGCGCGGCATCAACCTCAGCCAGTTCGCCAGCCTCCGGCGACTTGGTTTCAAGACGCTGCAGACCGAGGTGCTCAAGCAGGGTGCCCATGCCGGCATAGGTGCGCAGGTAGGCCAGGTTCAGATCGGTATCGGCATTGACCGCAGAACGGCGGGCCGAGAGCAATTCGTTTTCGGTATCGAGCAGGTCGAGCAGGGTGCGCTGGCCGACATTGAACTGGTCGCGGTAGGCATCGCGCGTTTTTTCCAGCATGGCGACCTGGCGAGCGTGGTGGGCCGACTGTTCCTTCAGGCGCAGCACGTCGTTGTAGGCGATGAGCAGGGTTTGCCGGGTATCGCGGCAGGCCTTTTCACGCATGTCGATAGCCAGGTTCTTCTTCTCGATGGTCTGTTTTTCACGGGCACGGTCGGTACCGCCGTTGAAGAGGTTCCAGCTGACGACCAGTTCGGCCACCTTGTAGTCGCGCTGGCCGATATCGCCCAGGTAGTTCTTGGTCTGGTCGGTACGGGCGCGGAAATCGAGCTTGGGCGAGTAGGCGGCGCGGCGGGCATCGATTTCGTACTGGCTGGCCTCGATGTTTTCGATGGCGGCCAGCAGGGTCGGGTTGTTCCGATGCAGCGTATCCAGCGCATTTCTGGCCTGGGCCGGGAAGGCGGCGCTGGCCTGGGCCGGAGCCACGATGGCGCTGGCCGGCTGGGTGCCGACCAGGCGCTGGTAGCGGGCCGAGACGTCATGCAGGTTGGCGTTCTCGGTCACCAGGTTGATCTCGGCCAAGGCCAGGCGGCTGCCCGCCTGTTCAAGGTCGACCCGACGGCCGACGCCGCTCTGCACGCGGCGCTGGATCTGGTCGTGCGTTGCCTTGTGCTGAACGTAGTTGTCCTTGGCCAGATCGACCAGGTGGCGATAGCGCAGCACATCCAGGTAAGCACGGGCCGCTTCGAGCGCGACGTTTTCGGAAGCGTCGAGCAGTTCGTAGTAGCGGACGAGGCGAGCCTTGTCGAGGCGGCGCACTTCGTTGCGGGTGGCGAAGCCGTCGAACAGCATCTGGTTCAGGCTCAGCACATAGCCGCTGCGGGTGTAGTCCTTCTCGGCGGCATAAGTAGGCTGCTTGAGACTCTCGCGACCAGAGCCGGCAGTCAGGTCGACACGCGGGAAATAGCCACCGCGGGCAACGCCGATTTCCTCTTCCGCTGCACGGTAGTTGTGCCACTTGGACGTGACCTCCGGGCTGTTCAGCACAGCACGCTGGGCGACTTCCTTGAGCGTAGACGGAGCCGGGGCGCTTGCCGAGGGCACCTGGGCGATGGCCGGAACAGCTACGGCAAGAAAAAGGGATACAACGGCGTTTTGTTTCATGGCGGGGGCACTTGTCAATTTCGGTTATTGCGGGGAATGAGCAACAAAAGTTGGAACAAACCCAGTTTTAAGTGCCGGCGATTATAAATAACGATTACGCCCAGAATGTAAGATTTCGTAAATCGAAACGCGAAATAAATCACGCCCGGCTGCAAAAATATGCCGCCATTTCAATCACCTGGGCATATGCAAAGACAAGCGGGGGCAGCCCCGGAATTCCACCCAAACAGCATGAAGCAAGGCCATTTTTGGCAAGAACTTTGCTATTTATGAATGATATGCAGAAAATCAAACAAGATGGCAAAAAATCAATACAGATCCGAGCAAATCAATGCTGAATGAATTAACCCTCGGGAATTAAGAGACTGTATCGATGTATCTATTTCTCGAAAACCGGCAAATCAACAAAAACCCGCAATCCAGCATTTTCGACATTTTTTGCAGCAATGACCCCATTAGCCATGCGTACAATCTGGCTGGCGATGGCCAACCCCAGGCCGTAGCCGTCGCTACGCTTTTCTCCCTGCCCTCGATAGAACGGCGTGAAGATGGCGGCCAGTTCATTTTCATTTACCCCGGGGCCGCTATCCTGCACGGCGATGCGGAAGTGGCCGTCCTCATCTGCCCCGGCCTCGATGCGCACACTGCTGCCGGAAGGGGCGTAGCGCAGGGCATTGCGTACGATGTTCTCGATGGCCCGGTGCAGCATCTCGCCGTCAGCCAAAACCTGCGCCATGCGCCCCGGCACGTAGTCGATACCGACCGCCATCCCCATGCCCTCAAAGCGCGCATCCTCGACCAGCGCCTGCAACAATTCGCCCATCTCCACCGGCCCGGCCGTTCCAACGCCACCCGCCTCCAGGCGCGACAAGGTGAGCAATTCGCCAATCAACTGGTTCATGCGTTCGCATTCACGTTCGATGCGCGACAGAGTGTCCTCGGTACGCTCGGGACGCTGGCGGGCCAGCCCCACTGCCGCCTGCAAACGGGCCAGCGGCGAGCGCAATTCGTGCGAGACGTCGTGCAGCAGGCGTTTCTGACCGCCAACCAGTTGTTGCATGCGCTCGGCCATGTGGTCGAAATCGCGGCCAAGATCGGCCAATTCGTCTCGCCGTTCTCCCATGCCCGGGCTCACCCGTACATCCAGTTGGCCATTGGCCGCTTGGGCAAAACCTTCACGCAGGCGGCGGATGGGCTTGGCAAAATACCAGGCCAGGCCGGCAGCCGATGGCAAACTGGCCAGACAGCCGGCGATCACGGCCCACAAGGGAATATGCAATCCCGGCCCACCCGGTGGGCCAAGCTCGCCAGGAGGAGCGGGGGGTGGCGGAAATTCACCGAATGGAGGCGGGGGGCGCCTGGCTCCGCCATCGAAGGGCGGTGGCTCACCCTGCGGATGTCCTCGGTCGGCCAGGTGCCGTCCGCCATGGCCGTCGAAGGGCGGGGGCCCGAAACGGGTCGGCTCGATATGCGCCAGCCATCCTGCCCGCTCGGCCCAGAACAGCGCACCGGTACCCGCCACCGCCGCCATCTGCCCCAGCCAGATGAACAGGAAGAGTTTCCAGAACAGGCGCCCCACGCTATTCCCTGATCAACTGGTAGCCCTGCCGGAAAACAGTCTGGATGCAGGAGCGCCCGTCCGGCAGCGTACCGAGCTTGTGGCGGATGCTCGACAGATGCACATCGATACTGCGGTCGAAACGCGCCAGTTGCCGGCCGAGGGCCTGCTCGCACAAGGCCGCCTTGGCTACCGGGCGACCGGCATTGCGGGCCAGGATTTCGAGCAGATTGAATTCGGTGCTGGTCAGGTCGACCTGTGCGCCATCCCATTCGACCCGACGTTGCTCGGGGTAGACCGCCAGCGGCCCGACGACGATCGGCCCGCTCGGCATCTCGCCGCCCTGCGTCCGACGCAGGATGGCCCGTAGCCGGGCCGCCAGCTCGCGCGGCAGGCAGGGCTTGGGCACGTAGTCGTCGGCACCCAGTTCGAGGCCGACGATACGATCCATGTCATCACCCTTGGCTGTCAGCATCAGCACCGGCACCTGGCTGGCGGCGCGAATCCGGCGCAGCACCTCGATGCCGCTGATCCTCGGCATCATCACATCGAGCACAACGACAGCGTAACGGCCGGCCAAGGCCTCGGCCACGCCGGCTTCGCCATCGTGCACGGCCGTAGCCTGGAAGCCGTCCTGATTGAGGTAATCGCACAGCATGCCGGAGAGTTCGACATCATCATCGACCAGGAGAATTTGCGACATAAGCGATGGAATTCCGCTAAAAATTAGGATGATAGCGAAGCCCATGTCCCCCAACCATGCACCTACCCTGCGCTTTACAGATATTTACGATTTGGCGGCAAAAAACAGACCGGCATTTATTGCCGGCGGCCATTTTTTGCCGAAAATCACTCAAACAAAGGCATTTTCTTCGCAAAATTGGCCATCCGACTCGATTTCTTAACTGAAATTTACCTCACTTAACGCGAACCGCACGCAATTTCGCCCCGATTTGGCCGATAAATTGCTCAAGGAGAGGCAGCCCACCCCGGGCTTTTCATTCTTTGACGCATGTATCGGAGGTCATCATGGTCAGTACCATCAGTAGCAGCACATCGATCAGCCAGCTATTCACCAAGCTGGATACCAAGAGCCAGGGCTACCTGGAAAAGAGCGATCTGATTTCGGCCTTTGCCAACATCGGCGGTGGCAACAACTCGTCGTCGGTCGACGATGTATTCCAGGCACTCGACAGCGATAGCGACGGCAAGGTCAGCGAAAGCGAATTTACGTCCACGCTGTCGAAATTGCAGGAAGAACTCGACAGCCAGTTCAACCAGATGCGCATGAACGGCCACGGCCCGCAGGGCATGGGCGGCATGCCGCCTCCGCCGCCCCCGCAGGAGGACAGTGGCTTCACCAAGGATGAGCTGAGCAGCCAACTGGAAGAAATCGGCAGTACGGACAGCAAGCGCAGCAGCTTCATCTCGAACGTCGTGAATAATTTCGCGGCGGCAGACACCGATGGCGACGGCAAGGTGACCTTCAAGGAGGCCCAGGCCTACAACAGCCAGTCGAACAGTTCGACCAGCACCACAAGCAGCAGCACGGATAGCACGAGCAGCACCACCGCCGCAGCCAGCACGGCGGCCAGCAACGAAGCCCAGGTCATGCTCAAGATCATGCAATTGATGCATGCCTACGGCAGCTTCAGCGACAACGACAGCAAGTCGTCGCTGAGCAGCCTGCTCTCGGTTTCCGCCTGAGCCCCCGCGCCCCGGCCGCTTGCGCAATCAGCCGCCGGCCGGGGTCTGCAGCTTGCGATACAGGGTGCGCTGGCTGACCCCCAGGCGCTTGGCCAGTTCGGCCGCATCGAGCCCCGGCCGCGACCGGGCCCAGGCCAGGTAGCGGCGTTCCAGCGCATCCAGCGACGCCACCTCACTGACGACAAAGCTACCGGCAGCCGGGCCAGCCTCCGGCGGCAAGTCGTCGGCCAGGTCGGTCAGGTGCTGTACGTCGATCGCTTCACCGTCGGCAAGCAGGGAGGCACGTTCGATCAGATTGCGCAGCTCGCGGATATTGCCGGTATAGCGCCGACCGGACAGCCAGGCCTGCGCAGCCGCAGTGAATCGCCGACCACTCTTGCGATCGACCCGTTCGAGCAGGGAGTCGGCCAGCAAGGGGATGTCACCGCTCCGTTCGTGCAGTGCCGGCGTGTGGATCGGGAAGGTATTGATGCGGAAATACAGGTCGCGGCGAAAGGTTTCGGCCTGCACCATGGCACGCAGGTCGCGGTGGGTTGCGGTGACCAGCCGAAAATCGGCCGGTAGCCAGTCGAGGCCGCCAACCCGGCGATAGGTGCCCGTCTCCAGCAGGCGCAGCAGCTTGACCTGCAGGGCCAGCGGCAATTCACCGATTTCGTCGAGGAACAGGGTGCCGCCCGAAGCGGCCTCGACCAGCCCCTGCTTGCGATGCGTCGCCCCCGTGAAAGCACCCTTTTCGTAACCGAACAGCTCACTCTCGAACAGCGCTTCGGTCATGCCGGCGCAGTCCACCGCTACGAACGGCCCTTCCTCCCGCGCACTGGCTTCATGGATCGCCCTGGCCACCAGCTCCTTGCCGGTGCCGGTCTCCCCAAGCAACACCACGGCAGCGTCGGAATTGGCGACACGCAGAATTTTTTCCAGCATGCCGACAAAGGCCGGCGAGCGACCGACCAGCCCCTGCGCCGCGGCCCGGCTGCTGGCCTGGCGCACGACGCGCATGGTCTCGACAAAGTAGGCGATTCGCCCCTCGGTATCGCGTATCGGCGTCGTTTCGACGGCAACATGCTCCTCGCCGCGCGGCGTGTGGTGCAGGTGCAGGACGCGTTGCGGCTCGCCATCCTCCAGGCTCTGCTTGAGCGGGCAGGACTCGCCTGCCTGGTCGCAGGGCACGTCGAAATGATGCGAGACCGCGTAGCACTTGCGGCCAGCCAGCGGCTTGCCATCGCCGAATTCGCGGATATAGGCGGAGTTGGCAGCAACGATGCGGTAATCGGCATCCATCACGATGCGCGGCTCGGGCAGGCCGTCGAGGAAGGAAATCAGCTCGCTGAGGAAGTGGGCAGTCATGTCAAATTTGTCACCATCAGCCAATTGTTGCCGCCATTATTGACACACCGCCCTGGCAATTGGCAAGACAGATGCCACCAACAAAACACAAGCAATTGATTTAACTTGAGTTTTTTAGAAACAAAAAGCAGGCACGCATCTTGATATACATCACTCCGGAAACCGGAACCCCCTGCTCGCGGCGCTTTCCTCACCACCGGAACGAGCAGGTGCTGGCAACGGCAAGCGATCTGGCGACATATCCCCCTTAGTTCGCCCCGCAGGCAAGCTTTATGTTGGCAGATCGCCCTGGTACCAGCCCCGGTTTCCGACCTGACAAACAAGAACCCAACAGAGAACCCATGAGCTATCCGGAAACGAACACGCAAGCAGAAACCGTCCCGAAAGTATCGTTCTACGAAAAGCGCAAGAAAATCTACGCCAAGGGCGTCCGCGGTTTTTTCGACAACTGGCGCATCGCCCTTGTCCTTTTTACCCAGATCATTTTCTACGGCGGCCTGTGGCTGGAATGGAACGGTCGCCAGGCCATCCTGCTCCACCTCGTCGAACGCAAGTTCTACATTTTCGGTGCCATCTTCTGGCCACAGGATGTCATTTACCTGGCCGCCCTGCTCATTGTTTCCGCCTATGCGCTGTTCCTGGTAACGGCGGTTGCCGGCCGCCTGTTCTGCGGTTACGCCTGCCCGCAAACGGTCTATACCCAGTTGTTCATGTGGATCGAAAACTGGATCGAAGGCGACCGCAATACCCGCATCAAGCTCGATAAGGCACCGCTCGATGCCCGCAAGCTGCGCATCAAGGGCACCAAGCACCTGCTTTGGGGCCTTCTCTCGCTATGGACAGGATTTACGCTGGTCGGCTATTTCACACCGGTGCATGAGCTGATCGACAACGTGCTGACCGGCAACCTTGGCCCCTGGGAAAGCGTGTGGATCTTCCTGTACGGCGGTTTTACCTACCTGTTCGCCGGCTTCATGCGCGAGCAGGTGTGCAAGTACATGTGCCCGTACGCCCGCTTCCAGAGCGTGATGTTCGACCCGGATACGCTGATCATTACCTACGATCCGGAACGTGGCGAAACGCGCGGCCCGCGCAAGAAAGGCGTCGATGCCAAGGCGGCCGGCCTGGGCGATTGCGTCGATTGCAGCCAGTGCGTGCAGGTCTGCCCGACCGGCATCGACATCCGCAACGGCCTGCAGTACGAGTGCATCGGCTGCGCTGCCTGTATCGACGTGTGCGACCAGGTGATGGACAAGGTCGGCCTGCCGCGCGGTCTGATCCGCTACTCGACCGAAAACGCCATGGCACAGCACCTGGACAAGAAGGACATCCTGGCCCACATCGTCCGCCCGCGCATCCTGCTCTACACCGCCATCCTGGTCGTCATTGTCGGGGCCTGCGCCTGGCTCCTCGCCAATCGCATCCCGCTCAAGGTGGACGTCATCCGCGACCGCTCGGTGCTCGCCCGCGAAGCCGACGACGGCCGCATCGAAAACGTGTACATGCTGCAGATTATGAACACGGAGGAAGTGCCGCACCGCTATCGCATCAGTGTCGAAGGCTTGCCGGGTGCCGAAGTGGCCGGCGAGGCCGAAGTCGATGCCGTCGCTGCCGGCCTGACCTCGTTCAACACCGTGGTGCGCGTACCGCCCGAGGCCGGCAAGACCGGCTCCAACCCGATTCATTTCGACATCGTCGCTGTCGATAACCCGAACATCAAGGTTCGGGAGAAAGCTGCTTTCCTCCTGCCTCAGTAGTCATTCCATTTACAGATCAAGCGTGACGCGAAGACGAGACGAAGACAGTGCGTAATGCACGGCGAGACGAAGTCGACAAAGTCACGGTTGGTCAGGAAATGGAATAAGGCAGACTCCGCTTGGGCGGGCACTTCATGTGCCCGCCTTTTTTTGTCCACTTTTCAGCGCGGCACCATGTGGCGCTCAAGGAAATCGCCCAGTTGCGCCAGATGGCGCGTCACGTCGCCATAGTCGTCATGGCTGCCCGGCACCAGGAGCAATTCGACGGCATCGCTCGGGCGAGCAGCATAGATTTCCCGCGCTTCATCCACCGGTACCGTGTCATCCTCCAGCCCATGCACAACCAACACCGGACAGGTCGTGCGTGCCATGCTGCGGCGCGGTGCGATGTCATCGAAGCGGTACCCGATCACCCGCTGCACGTAAGCCAGGATGTAGGCACCGAATGGCCAGTAGGGAATCCGCATGGCAGCCAGCCAGCGCCGCATCATCGCCGCCGGATGGGCAAAAGCCGCCAGGCTGACCACGGCGCACAGATCGTCGCGGCGCGAGGCCGTGAGCAGGGCAGCCCCGGCGCCAACCGAATGGCCGACAAGCCCCAGGCGTTGCGCATCCACCTCCGGCTGACTGGCCAGCCAGGCCAGCGCCGCATCGATATCCTCGGCAAAACGCGGTAGCGAGGCGAAGCTGTCGCCATCGCTTTGCCCGTGGCAACGGGCATCGACCAACAATAACGCCAAGCCTCGCGCATGCAGGGGCGCCGCCAGCGGCAGCATCATCTCGGCATTGCCGCCCCAGCCGTGCATGACGACCAGGGCCGGTGCCCGCTCGCCGGCCGGGATGAACCAGCCGAACAGGTTTTTGCCGTTGGCCGTCGATAACCGCACGGCACGCCACGGCAAGCCTTCGGGATGACCGACCTCGACCACCCGCGGCGCCCGCAGCCCGTGCCGAATGGCGACATTCGCCCCGCCGAGCAAACCGGCAAACGCCAGCAGCCCCCACAGCAAACTCATGCGGCGCTCACGGATGCGGCTGGAAAATCGCCCCGCTGGCCACGCCCCGCGCCGTACGGA
>CAZDRS010000045.1:0-14639 GCA_964507585.1 uncultured Dechloromonas sp. | reverse complement strand
GATCGACCTCGATGTGCCAACGCAATTTGGACGGTGCCTTGAGGCCCGCGATGGCTTCGCGCCATTGCGGCAGGAAGGCCTGCAAGGCCGGGCGGGAGTGGGATTCGACGAGCAGTTGGCCACGTTCCAGGTTGGCCAGGCGGGCCATGCGCATGGGCACCGGGTCGTAGATCAGGACGTTTTCGTGGTCGCCGGTCACCGGCAGCGTGGCGGCAACTTTCAGGAAGGCGATGGCCTCGGCCATCTCCGGGGCTTCGGCGCGCAGCATGGCCTGGAAGGCGTAGGGCGGGAAGCCGGCCTGCTCGCGCTCCTTGAGTTGCTCGGTGGCGAAGCCAGGGTAATCGTGGGCGACAACGGCAGCGAATAGCGGGTGATCCGGGTATTGGGTCTGGATCAGCACCTCGCCTTTCAGTTCGGCTCGACCGGCCCGGCCGGCAACCTGCATCAACTGGGCGAACAGACGTTCCGGGGCTCGGCAGTCGGCAGCGAACAGGGCGGAATCGGCACCGAGGATGCCGACCAGGGTCAGCTTGGGGAAATCGTGGCCCTTGGCCAGCATCTGTGTACCGACCAGGATGTCGGCCTCGCCACCGTGGATACGCTCGAGCACGGCCTCCCACTGCTTGCGGCTTTTGACGGCATCGCGGTCGACGCGCAGGATGCGGGCCTCGGGAAATTGCTCCTGCAGCCAGCTTTCCAGGCGCTGCGTGCCGCGCCCGAAGGGGTGGATGTCCTGGTTGCCGCAAGTCGGGCAGGCTTTCGGGATACGGTTCTCGAAGCCGCAATGATGGCAACGCAGGCGGCGGTCGGCCAGGTGCAGCACGAGGTTGGCCGCGCAGCGCTTGCAGCGCGAGACCCAACCGCAGGCCGGGCAGGCCAGAACTGGCGCATAGCCGCGACGGTTCAGGAAAACCAGGCTTTGCTCGCCACGCGCCAGGCGTTCCCGGATGGCAGCGATCAGGGGTTCGCTGACCCCTTCCTTGAGCGCCATCTTGCGCGTGTCGAATACCTTCACGGCAGGCAGCGTGGCTTCCGGGTTGGCCCGTTGCAGCAGGGTCAGCATGCGATAACGATTGCTCTGCGCATTGGCCCAGGATTCCAGCGCCGGCGTCGCCGAACCGAGCAGCACCGGAATACCGAGTTGGTGCGCCCGGAAAACGGCAACGTCGCGCGCCGAGTAGCGCATGCCGTCCTGCTGCTTGAAGGAAGGATCGTGCTCCTCATCAACGACGATCAACCCGAGGCGTGGCATGGGGGTGAAGATGGCCAGCCGGGTGCCGAGCACGATTCTGGCCTCGCCGGCAAAGGCAGCGCGCCAATTACGCTCACGCGCCGCTTCGGCCAGTTCGCTATGCAGCGAGACGACACCGGCATCAGGGAAACGGGCACGAACACGGCCTTCGAGTTGCGGTGTCAGGTTGATTTCCGGCACCAGCAGCAAGACCTGTTTGCCGATGGCCAGCGCCTTGTCGATCAGGCGCAGATAGACCTCGGTCTTGCCGCTGCCGGTGACGCCGTGCAGCAGGTAGCCGGCGAAACCGGCTGCGGGGTCGATGGCGTCCACCGCCCTCGCCTGCTCATCGGTCAGTTGCGGCGGCGTGGCCGGCGGCGGATTTTTGACAGATCGCCCGGCGCGTCGATCCGGTGGATCAAGCCGCTTGAGGCCACCCGGCAGCGCTTGCATGACCACTTCACCCAATGCCGCCTGGTAGTAAGCGCTGGCAAACCGGCAGAGCCTGAAAAAATTGGCCGGAAGCGGCGGCAAATCGCGCAGGATTTCGCCAGCCGGCTTGAGCTGGTCGAGCGGCCAGTCACTGTCGTTGCTGACCTCGACAATGACGCCCAGTTTTTCGCCGCGGCCGAAGGGCACCCTGACCCGCAAGCCGACATCCATCTCGCTGGCCGAGGCGCACAGATAGTCGAACAGGCGATGCAGCGGCAAATCGAGGGCAACGCGCAAAACGGGCATGGATTCAGCGGCCGAAGCCGTCATTTCTCCGAAAAAACTGGCTTGTTCGATCCAAGATCGGCGGCTTTTTGAGTTGTCCACAAAAACTGTGGATAACTTTGTGAATTACTTCCGGGCAATCATGCTAAGTCACGGCCCCGTAAGGGTTTTGTCACTCTGCCGAAATAATGGGCAAATAGCAAAACGCTTTTAATTCAACAACTTAAATAAACACAATACTGTCAAGGGTTTTACCGGACATTTTTTTCGCAGGAGGCAAAACTCTGTGCATAAGTCAAGCTTTGCCCCCCACTTATGGGATATTACTTACGTAATAAGCGGCTATGCGCGTGCACGGTTTCGACCAGCGCGGTCACGCTCTCGGGCGGCGTAAACTGGGAAATGCCGTGGCCGAGGTTGAAGACATGGCCGGTATTGGCGGGGCCGAAGCTGTCGAGCACCTTCTTGGCTTCTGCGGCAACGATTTCCGGCTGGGCGAACAGCACGTTCGGGTCGAGGTTGCCTTGCAGCGCCACCTTGTCGCCGACGCGACGACGCGCTTCGCCGATGTCGATAGTCCAGTCCAGGCCGACCGCATCGCAACCGATGGCGGCGATCTTCTCCAGCCACAGGCCGCCGTTCTTGGTGAACACGATGCTCGGAATGCGCTGACCGTCCTTTTCCTTCTTCAGCCCGGCAACGATGCGGCGCATGTATTGCAGCGAGAACTCCTCGTAAGCCGCATTGGACAGCGAGCCGCCCCAGGTGTCGAAGATCATCACGGCCTGGGCGCCGCAGTCGATCTGGGCGTTCAGGTAGCTGGTCACCGAGTCGGCGGTAACCGACAGGATGCGGTGCAGCAAGTCCGGGCGGTTGTAGAGCATGCCCTTGATGTTGCGGAAATCGCTGGAACCCTCGCCTTCGACCATGTAGCAGGCCAGCGTGTAGGGGCTGCCGGAGAAGCCGATCAGCGGCACCGAGTTGTCCAGGGCGCGGCGGATTTCGGACACCGCGTCCATCACGTAGCCGAGGTGCTCGTAGGGATCGGGTGCGGTCAGGTTGTTGATCGCCCATTCCTCGCGCAGCGGGCGCTCGAACTTGGGGCCCTCGCCTTCGGCGAAGTAGAGACCGAGGCCCATGGCGTCCGGCACGGTGAGGATGTCGGAGAACAGGATGGCGGCATCGAGGTCGTAGCGGGCCAACGGCTGCAGCGTGACTTCGCAGGCCAACGACGGGGTTTTGCACAGGTTGAGGAAGTTGCCGGCCCGTTTGCGGGTTTCGCAGTACTCAGGCAGGTAACGGCCGGCCTGGCGCATCAGCCACAGCGGGGTGTATTCGGTCGGCTCCTTCAACAGGGCACGCAGGAAAGTATCGTTCTTGGGTCGGCTCACGTCGGACTCCGCCAGAAAATCGGAAAAGCGGCATTATCCGCCTTTCCCCGCTCGCGGTCACGGGTACTGGATCAGGAAAACGGCAAAGCGGCGCTTATTCCTCGCTCCGCTTGCCGAGTTTGACGTCCAGTTGCTTGAGCTTGCGGTAGAGATGCGTGCGCTCCAGCCCTGAGCGTTCGGCCAATTTCGTCATATTGCCGCCTTCGAGGCGCAAATGATGTTCGAAATACATCTTCTCGAATGCATCGCGTGCCTCACGCAGCGGCTGGTCGAACAGGGGCAGCAGGGAAAGCATTTCCGGACGCTCGGCGGTTTCCTGCGGCATCACGCGCAGCACGTCGTCGGCACCGATTTCCTCGTCGAGCGAGGTCAGGGCCAGGTTGCGCACCAGGGCGTAGAGGTCGCTCCAGCTCGAATCCGGCTGGCGCTTCCAGGGCAAGCTGCGCAGCGTATTCAGGGCAGCGGTGGAAAAGTGGCGCAGCGGCACTTCGCTGCGCTCGACAAAGTTGGTGAGCAACAGGCTGGCGATTTCCGGCAACTCGTCGCCATGGCCAGCCAGGGTCGGCATGGCCACCCACACCTCGCCCAGGCGGGCGAGCAGTTTGCTGTCCCAGCCTGCCTCGACCAGCGTCGGCAGCTGGGCGACCGTAGCGGCGACCAGTTGCAGGTTGAGCTTTTCCAGGCGCTCGACGGCGAAGGCCAGGTTCATCTGCTGCATCTTGCCGAGCACCGCCAGATCCGGCACGAACAGGATGCCGCCGCTGATTTTCTCCAGCATTTCCTGGCTCAATGCGCTGCTCACCTCGGACAGATCCAGCCACGGTGCACGCGGCGGTTGCAGGGTGCGCGCACAGATTTCCGCCATGCCGCCGTTGGCACCCTTGATGAGCAGGGCCGGCGACTTGGCCGCCGCCTGCTCCAGGCGCCGCTTGAATTCCTTGACGAAGGCCGAGCGGGTAAAGGCCTCCAGCGTCAGCGCCGGCCGCACCGGCGGCTTGTCGTGCTTGAGCGCCTTCTGCACGGTGGACAGCAGCTTTTGCAGCGCGATCGGCTTTTCCAGAAAGTCGAAGGCGCCGAAACGGGTGGCTTCGACCGCCGTGTCGATGGTGCCGTGACCGGACATCATCACCACCGGCATGTTGAGATGGCCGGCGGCATGCCATTCCTTGAGCAGCGAGATGCCGTCGGTGTCCGGCATCCAGATGTCGAGCAAGACCAGATCCGGGCGCAATTCGTTGCGCACCTGGCGAGCGGCTGTCGCGTTTTCGGCCAGACGTACGTCGTAGCCCTCGTCGATCAGGATTTCCGACAGCAGTTCACGGATACCGACTTCGTCGTCAACGACCAGAATGATGGCCATTTTTGGCTTCCTCCTCTTTCACCAGGGGCAGGCGGATATCGATCCGCGCACCGCCCTCCGGTGCATTGCTGATTTCGATGCTGCCCTGGTGCTCGTCCACGATTTTCTTGACGATGGGCAGGCCAAGGCCGGTGCCCCGGGCCTTGGTGGTGACATAGGGTTCGAAGATGCGCGGCAGCAGCTCGACCGGGAATCCCGGGCCGTTGTCGGCAATCGACAACCAGGCATGGCGCAGCCCCCGCGCGGTACGGATCACGATGCGCGAGCCGTCACGGCCTTCCAGTGCATCCTCGGCATTGCGCAGCAGATTGTGGATGATCTGGCGGAGTTGGGTTGCATCGCCAAGGATGGGCCCGAGATCGTCGGCCAGCTCCGTTTCGATGGTGGCCGACGAACTCTCGTACAGGCCGAGCACTTCGCGGATCAGTTCGTTGAGGTCGAGCGGTGCCACTTCCGGCGCCGGCAGGCGGGCATAGTCGCGGAAATCGTCGACCATGCGCTTCATCGCCTGCACCTGGTTGATGATGGTCTGCGTGCCGCGGGCCAGCATGTCGGCATCGCCGTTGCTCAGCTTGTCGGCGAGCTTGAACTGCAGGCGCTCGGCGGAAAGCTGGATCGGCGTCAGCGGGTTCTTGATCTCGTGCGCCAGGCGGCGCGCCACTTCACCCCAGGCCGCGCTGCGCTGGGCGGCGATCAACCGGGTTACGTCATCGAAGACCACCACGTCGCCGCCGCCGCTGCCCTCCGGCAAGCGGGAGCCGCGCAGCAGCAAAACCTGTGGCATGCCGTTCGGACGCTCCAGCTCCAGTTGGGCCTGCCACTCGCTTTCCTCGGTCGCCGCAAACTGTTCGCGGATGAAGGTGCCGAGAACCTGCTGGCGCGGCCATTCATCTACCGCCACGCTGACCACGCCATCGAAATCATCGTTCAGGATGGTCAGCGCACCTTCGTTCACCGTACGCAACACGAAGCGGCGGTCGAAAACCAGCACGCCGGTGGACAGGTTGGCGAGAATCGATTCGAGATAGCCGCGCGCCGATTCCACTTCCGCCCGATGACGTTCGGTATCGCGCCGGGCCTCGTCGAGCTGGCGGGTCATGCGGTTGAAGGACTGGGTCAGCACGCCGAGTTCGTCGCCGCTGTAGATCGCCTGGCGCGGCGAGAAGTCGCCCTGCGCCACGGCCTGCGTGCCCTCGGCCAGGATGTGGAGCGGTGCCGCCAGCCGGCGGGCCATCAGGTAGGCCAGCGCGAAGGCACCGAACAGCGCGACCAGCACGGTCAGCGTCAGGGTCAGGGCGTAGATGCGGGTCAGGCCTTCGCGCGCCAGTTGCAGTTCCTGGTAGTCGCGATAGACGCCCTGCACGGCATCGGCATCCTGGGCCAGCGCCGCCGGCACCGGCTGGGTCAGTTGCAGGATGCGCGGCTCATCGAACATGTCGCGGGCCGAAACCGGCACCAGCACGCGCAGGTAGAGCTTGCCGCCATCGCCCTCGACAGTGCCGATCGAGCGGCTGCTGCGTGCCGCCTTCAACTGTGCCTGGCTGGGCAGTTCCGGCATCAGGCTGGACAACTCGCCGGTAGCGCTGGACAGCAACTGGCCGCCAACCGAGAACAAGGCGGCCGTCTGCACGCCCTTTTCCTCGCGCAGGCGCAGCAGGGCCGAGCGGCGCGAGGCCTCCTGGATGTCCGACAGCTCGCTGGCCATGCTGCGACCCTTCTCGACCACGTCGGCGAGCAGCGAATCGAGGGCCGAGCGGCCAAGGTGCAGGCCGGATTCCAGCGCCTTCTCGACGCGCACGTCGAACCAGCTTTCGATCGAGCGCGTCACGAACTGCACCGACACGCCATAGACCAGCGCCCCGGGCAGCACGGCGATGACGCCGAACATCAGCATCAGGCGCAATTTCAGCCGGGCACCGAAGACCTGTGCCTGGTAGTCGCGCCACAAGGTGCGCACCTGCCAGCCGACCAGGGCAACCATACCGAGCGCCAGCACCACGTTGAGTGCGACGAGCAGCGGGTAATTGCGCGAGAACAGCACGGTATCCGCCGCCGTGGACATCAGCAGCAGGAACCACAGGATGCCCCCGACTGCTGCCGCGAAAGCACCGCCGGCCGCGACGAAGCGTTTCACTTGGCCTCCGTTGCCGGCAAGGGAACCAGGCTGGCCTGCCAGGACTTCCAGTCGGAGGCCAGGCTCCAGTCCTTGTTGCCGAGCGCGGTGATCTGGAAGGGCCGCGGCAACTGCGTGATATCCAGGCGCAGGCGCAGTGCGGCATCGTAGGTTTCGCCGGGCCGCACGCCCTTCTCGCCCCGCTCGATGACGACCCAGTTACGCAGCCGCGACAAGACCAGCACGGCTTCCGAGAGTGTTGCAAAAGACTGGTGCAGGCCGCCGGTGGACAGGCGGTACTGGCGCGTCAGGGCATGGTAGGACAAGCGATAGGTCTGGCTGCGCGCAACCAGCTTTTCGTCCAGCCAATACCAGCGCCCCTTGGTCAATTCGAAATCGGCGACGAAATACAGCACGACCCCCTTGGTCACCGCCTCTTCCAGGCGCGGATTCAGGTCGAACTTGAAATCGGCCGACAGCACATAGCCGTCTTCGCCTGGCAACAACTGCGGATTGGCGACTTCGACTTCCGCCGCCCAGGCCAGCCAAGGCAACGCCAGCAGCGCCAGCAAACACAGGCGGAGTCGGTCAAGCACGCTTTTCGAGCAGACAGTAGAAGAAACCATCGTGGTCGGCACCGGGTAGTAGCTGTTCCTCTTTGCAGCGCAGGGCCTGCGGCTGGCGTTCGATGAAACGACTGATCTGCTCGCCGTTTTCGGCCGGGAATACCGAGCAGGTCGCGTAAAGCAGTTTACCGCCCGGCCGCACGACCTGCCACAGGGCATCGAGGATACGTGCCTGGGCAGCGGCAAAGCTGGCAATATCTTCCGCGCGGCGCAGCCACTTGGCATCCGGGTTACGGCGCACCACGCCGCTCGCCGTGCAGGGTACGTCGGCCAGCACGGCGTCGAATGGGCGACCATCCCACCACTGGTTCAGCTTGGCGCAATCGGCGACCTTGACGGTAGCCCGCAACTGCAAGCGAGCGAGGTTCTCCTCGATACGCCGGCAACGCGCAGCCTTCAGGTCAAGGGCCAGCAAGTCGAGATCGGCCCGCTCCAGCAGATGTGCCGTCTTGCCACCCGGTGCCGCGCAGGCGTCGAGCACCCGGCTGCCCGGCGCCGGGTCGAGCAGCTCAGCCGCAAACTGGGCGCCCGGATCCTGCACCGACACGGCCCCCTGCGCAAAATCCGGCAAGGATTCAACCGCTGCCGGCCGCGCCAAGGCCAGGCCACATTCGCCGACCGGCTTGGCCGCAATGCCGACCGCCTGCAGGCGAGCCAGGTAATCATCGCGTGTCGTCTGCCGGGCATTGACCCGCAAGCCCATCGGCGGCGGCATGTTGCCGGCGGCGACGATACCCTGCCAGGCGGCCGGATAGGCGGCCTGCAACTGCGCCAGCCACCAGTCAGGATGCTGGGCCGACGCCACCGGGTCGGCCGCGATGGCAGCGGTCAGCGCCTCCTGCTGGCGCAGGAAATTACGCAGCACGCCATTGACCAGCCCGCGGAACTTGCCACCCACCACCTCGCCGGCCGCGAAAACAGCCTGATCGACCACCGTGTGCACGGCTTCCGGTCGCGTTTCGATCCGGTAGATGGCAACCAGCAACAGCGCACGCACTTCATCGACGGCCAGGGGCCGGTCGAGCAGGCGGGAGAGGAAGAAATCGCCCCGGCCATAGGCACGCAGGCTGCCATAGACAAGATCCTGCACGGCCGGCCGGGCCAGCGGATCGACCCGGGCCAGCAAGCCGTCGGCCAGGCTCTGCCCGGCAAATACGGCAGCGTCGATGCGGGCCGCCTGCAACAGGGCGTAAGCGAGCGAATTGAGTGGCAATCTGGACATAGGCCACGATTATCGCACGCGGCATAATCCCGGAATGCGCCGTTTCCTCGCCATCCTGATTTTCTCCGTCCTCGCCCTGCCGGCTCATGCCTGGAATGCTGCCGGCCACCGGCTGGTTGCGGTCATCGCCTGGCAGCAGCTGTCGCCGGCCGCTCGCCAAGCCATCGCTGCCCACCTCGCCCGCCATCCCGACCATGGCCGCTGGGTCGACAAGGCCCGCTCGTCCGACGCCATCGACCTGCTTGCCGAGGCCGCCACCTGGCCGGACGACATTCGCAACGACCCGCGCTTCTTCGACGAAGACCGCGAACCACCGACACCGCCCCTCGCCGGCCTGCCCGACACCGCCCGCCACAAGCGCTGGCACTATGTCGACCTCGACCTGCAAGGCAAGGTGCGCGATGGCGAGGTGGACAGCCGCATCGAACGCCTGGTGCAGCAACTGAAAACCAGTCACCGGCCGGAGCAGATCAGCTACGCGCTGCCCTGGCTGGTGCACCTCGTCGCCGACATTCACCAGCCGCTGCACGTCGGCCGGCATGGCGACGAAGGCGGCAACCAGGTCGAGATCGAGAATCCGTTCAACAAGCGCCTGCCCTTCTCCAGCCTGCATCTCTATTGGGATGACCTGCCCGGCCCGCCCTGGCTGCGCGGCAAGCGCCTTGCCGACAATGCCGCACGCCTGGTCGAACGCTATCCAGTTCCCGAGCAAGGCAACGTCGCCCTGTGGCGCGACGAGAGCCATCATCTGCTCGCCACCGCCTATCCAAGCGAACCCGGGAGCCTGCTGCCCGTTGTCAGCGAAGACTTCCACCGGGTCAGCCGCGATACCGCCAACCGACGCATCGTCGAAGCCGGCTACCGGCTTGGGCGCCTGCTCGACGCCATTTTCGGCAACACCGTTTCACGTGGAACGAAATAGAATAACGGCATGAACGGACTGCACCTGATCGCCGACCTCCACGACTGTCGCTGCGCCCCGCCCCTGCTGCTCGACGCAGCCGGCCTGGAGGCCTATTGCATCGATGCCTGCCAGCGCCACGGGCTGACCGCCGTCGGCCGGCTGTTCCACGCCTTCAGCGATGCCCAGGGCCAGCCGGCCGGCGTCACCGGCACCGTCGTCCTCGCCGAATCGCACCTGGCCATCCACACCTGGCCGGAAATCGGCGCCGTAACGCTCGATGTGTACGTATGTAATTTCAGCGGCGACAACAGCGATCGGGCACACGCCCTGTTCGACGAAGTGATCGCCCGCTTCGCGCCGGATTTCGTCGAAAAAAAAGAGGTGGCTCGCGGCCACCTCGGTTCGCCCCTGGCTGACTGATCAGCGTCGACCACCCATCGCCCGCAACCGGGCGATGCGCTCCTCGGTCGGTGGATGGGTCGAGAACAGACTTTGGATGCCGCCGCCGGAGAGCGGATTCAGGATCATCATCTGCGCTGTTTCCGGATGCGCCTCGGCCGGCCCCATCGGAATACGCCCCTCGGCGTACATCTGGATCTTGCCCAAGGCATCGGCCAGGGCATTCGGGTCGCCGCTGATCTGTGCGCCACCGGCATCGGCCTCGAATTCGCGAGCCCGGGAAATCGCCATCTGGATCAGGCTGGCCGCCAGCGGAGCGAGGATCGCGACCAGAATGCCGACGACCGGATTGACCGAACGCCCCTCCTCGTCACGCCCACCGAAGAACATGGCAAAGTTGGCCAGGGCGGAAATGGCACCGGCCATCGTTGCCGAAATGGTCGAGATCAGGATGTCGCGGTGCTGCACGTGCGCCAGTTCGTGCGCCATCACCCCGCGCAGTTCCCGCGCCGACAGCAACTGAATGATGCCGGTCGTCGCCGCTACCGCGGCATGCTCCGGGTTGCGCCCGGTCGCGAAGGCATTCGGCTGCGCCTCGTCGATGATGTACACCTTGGGCATCGGCAGGCCTGCCTGTCGCGCCAACTCGCGGATCATGGCGTAGAACTGCGGGGCACTGGTTTCATCGACCTGCTGGGCGTTGTACATCTTCAGCACCATGCTGTCCGAGAACCAGTACGAAAACAGGTTCATCGCCCCGCCGAAGACCAGCGCCATCAGCATCCCCGACTTGCCGCCGATCATGCCGCCAACGATGCCGAACAGCGCCATGATGGCGGCCATCAGAATCGCCGTTTTTACCCAGTTGAACATCGCTGACCTCCGCGAGGTGTTTATCCAAAACTGTTAACTAGTGGCGCCGGGTGGCAAAATCAAGCCAGGCTATCGAACCGGTCGCCGACCTTGAGCGGATGGCCAGCCAGGAATTGCTGCACCGGCAAGCGCTTGCCACCCGCCTTCTGCAATTCGCTCACCGCCAGGGCGCCCTCGCCACAGGCGATCACGACGTGCTTCTTGTCCACCGCCAGCACGCTGCCGGCCGGGCCGTTGCCGGCCACCGGCATCGCCTGCCACAGCTTGACGGTCTGCCCACCGAACAAAGCCTGCGCCCCCGGGAAAGGGTTGAAGGCACGAATATGGCGATCCAGTTCGCCTGCCGATTTCGTCCAGTCGATCAAGGCCTCGGCCTTTTCGATCTTGTGTGCGTAGGTCACCCCCTCGGCCGGTTGCAGCTCGGCCGGCAAAGGCAGCTTGCCCAACGCCTCGACGCACAGGCGAGCACCCAGTTCCGCCAGGCGATCATGCAGGCTGGCCGTGGTGTCGGTCGCTTCGATCGGGAAAGCGCCGCGCAACAATACCGGCCCGGTATCCAGCCCGGCTTCCATCTGCATGATGCATACACCGGTTTCCGCGTCGCCGGCCAGCAAGGCACGCTGGATCGGTGCCGCGCCGCGCCAGCGCGGCAGCAACGAGCCGTGGATATTGATGCAGCCATATCGCGGCATGTCGAGCACAACCTGCGGCAGGATCAGGCCATAAGCCGCCACGACCATGACCTCGGCACCGACGGCGGCGATTTTCGCCTGCGCGTCGGCATCCTTCAGCGTCAGCGGCTGGAAGACCTCGATACCATGCTCCACCGCCACCTTCTTGACGGCCGACGGCTGCAGCGCCATGCCGCGGCCGGCCGGGCGATCCGGCTGGGTCAGCACCAAGGCCACCTCGTGGCCGGCGGCGACGATGGCCGACAGCGCCTGCGCGGCAAACTCCGGCGTTCCGGCAAAAATCAGCTTCATGCCGTGACGCGCGCCTGCTTGGCCAGCTTGCTCTTGATCCGCCCCTGTTTCAGTTGCGACAGATGATCGACGAAGACGATGCCGTTCAGGTGATCGATCTCGTGCTGGATGCACACCGCCAGCAGGCCTTCCGCGTCCAGCGTCTGCTGCTTGCCGTCGAGATCCATATAGTTGATGGTCACCCGTTCGGCCCGCTCGACCTTGTCGTAGATGCCCGGCACCGACAGACAGCCTTCCTCGCCGATCTGCTCGCCCTCGCAGCGGGAGAGCGTCGGATTGATGAAGGCAAGCAGATTGTTCTTCTCTTCCGAGATATCGATCACCACCACGCGCTGATGGACATCGACCTGCGTTGCCGCCAGCCCGATACCCGGCGCTTCGTACATGGTTTCGGCCATGTCGGCGACCAGTTTTCGAATGCCGGCGTCGATCTGGACAACGGGTTGCGCGACCTTTTTCAGGCGCGGATCGGGGAAACGCAAAATGGGTAGGAGAGCCATGTAAGGAATGGAATAAAAGCTTGCTCGCTTAGGTTATTACGTGCAGAATCTAAAGCAATTCCGAGGTATATAAACGCAAATCGCTTGACGCTACTGTGACCGCATCGGCGGTATTGCGTTCCACCGGCACGAGAGGTTACGACTATGGTTCGCATTATATCCGCGCTCATCTTGGCCGTGACGGCCGTCTGCGCATCCGCCGCCGACCCGCTCCAGCTCGTCGATAACCCGCCGGATCGCCATGTCGTCGTCAAGGGCGATACCCTGTGGGGCATCTCCGGAAAGTTCCTCAAGCAGCCGTGGCGCTGGCCGGAAATCTGGCAAATGAACAAGGAACAGATCAAGAACCCGCACTGGATCTATCCGGGCGATGTCGTCATGCTCGACATGTCCTCGGGCTCGCCACGCCTGAAGCTGGGCAAGAAGGTAGGCGCCGGCGGTACCGGCAAGGCGCAACCGACCGTGTATAGCACCCCGGTTCAACAGGTCATTCCCAGCATTCCGGCCAATGCCATCGAACCCTTCATTTCGCAGCCGCTGGTCATCGAGGACAGCGAACTGAACACCGGTGTCAAGATCGTCGCCATGCAGGAAGACCGCATGCTGGTCGGCACCGGCGACACCTTCTACGCCTCCGGCATCCCGGATGCCTCAGTCGAGAAATGGCACGTCTTCCGCAAGGGCAAGCCGCTCAAGGATCCAGCCACCGGCAAGGTCATTGCCTATGAAGCCTTCTTCCTCGGCAATGCCAATCTGCTAAAGCCGGGCGAGCCAGCCCAAATGCGTGTCTCGCTCGCCAAAGAAGAGATCGCCCGCGGCGACCGTCTGGTTCCGGCACCGGAACCACAGATCATTTCCTACGCACCGCACCGTCCGGAACAAGAGGTTGCAGCCCGCGTCCTTGGCATCTATGGTGGCCTGCGCGAAGGCGGTGCCAATTCGGTTGTTGCGCTGAATGTGGGCAAGAACGACGGCATGGAAATTGGGCACGTCGTCGCCCTCTACCGCAAACGCATTTCGCTCGATGTCGATGACAGCGGCCGTCGCACCGAAACGCCCGTTCCCGACGAGCGCTACGGCCTGGCTTTCGTTTTCCGCGTCTTTAACGGTGTCAGCTACGCGCTGGTCGTCGAATCCTCCAAGGCGGTCATCGTCGGGGACAGCGCAAGGAATCCGTGAGCGATACTTCTAGCCTGGCCGCCTGGTTGCGGCTGACGCTGATTCCCGGCCTCAGCGGCGAGATGCAAAGAAAGCTTCTCGCCGCTTTCGGTTTACCCGAAGCCGTTTTCGCGGCCAGCCGCCTGGCCGCACGCAGCGTGATCGGCGAACGAGCCGACCTGCTGTTCGACACCGACCCGGCCGCCGCCGTCGACAGCAGCCTGGAATGGGCCAGCCAGCCTAACCAGAACATCATCGTGCTCGGCGATCCCGACTATCCGCCCGCCCTGCTCGAAATCGCCGATCCGCCCAATGTGCTCTACG
This sequence comes from uncultured Dechloromonas sp., assembly GCA_964507585.1. Classification (GTDB taxonomy): domain Bacteria; phylum Pseudomonadota; class Gammaproteobacteria; order Burkholderiales; family Rhodocyclaceae; genus Azonexus. Next base: position 838 of record CAZDRS010000045.1, on the reverse strand, counting down.
TACGCGGCAACCCGGCCCTGCTGCGCCGGCGGGGCATCGCGGTAGTCGGCAGCCGCAATGCCACGCCGCAAGGCATTCAAACGGCCGAGAACTTTTCCCGCCACCTCGCCACGCAAGGCCAGTGCATCATCAGCGGCCTGGCGCTGGGTATCGATGCCGCTGCACACCGGGGTGCCCTGGCGGCCGATGGCGATACCGTCGCCGTCATCGGTACCGGTGCCGACCGCATCTACCCGGCCCGCAACAAGGAGTTGGCGCTAGCCATTGCCGCACAGGGCGCCATCGTTTCCGAGTTTCCGCTCGGCACCCCGGCCGTGGCCTACAACTTCCCGCGCCGCAACCGCATCATTTCCGGCCTGGCGCGCGGCGTGCTGGTCGTCGAGGCAGCACCGGAAAGCGGCTCGCTGATCACCGCCCGCCTGGCGGCCGAACAGGGGCGCGAGGTGTTCGCCATTCCCGGTTCGATCCACTCGCCGGTCGCCCGCGGTTGCCACAAGTTGATCAAGCAAGGAGCCAAGCTGGTCGAAACGGCACGCGACATCCTTGACGAACTCGACACTTTTGCCGATCCGGCACCCACGGAAATTGCCGCACCGGCAGCCAGCGACGACCCGCCCCTGCTCGCCGCCCTCGGCCACGATCCCTGCGGCCTCGACGATCTGGTCGAACGCACCGGCCAGAGCGCCGATCAGCTCTTGCCGGAACTACTCACCCTCGAACTACTCGGCCACATCGCGACCCTGCCCGGCAACCGCTATCAGCGCCTCGCCTAGCACTTCCCTATATATAGACGGCTTGCCAAGCCGCTCGCGGGGCACTTATCATGCCCCGGCACTCC
>CAZDRS010000044.1:0-14669 GCA_964507585.1 uncultured Dechloromonas sp. | reverse complement strand
ACCTGCTCGGCGATACGCCGGCTGGCGCCATGCCCAATGGTACGCAAGGCGGGAGATTCGATATGGCAGGCGACCTCGAAGCGCTGTTCGTGTGCAGCCCCGGTCGTTTCCAGCAATTGATAGCGCGGCAGCGCCTTCTTACGCCCTTGCAGCCATTCCTGCAGACGCGTTTTGGCATCCTTTTGGAACTGCCCGGGTTTCAATTCGGCAAGCAGGGGCGCGTAGAGATTCTCAATGACCGTTTGCGCTGCAGAAAAACCGGCATCGAGATAAACCGCGCCAAACAAGGCCTCCAGCGCATCGGCCAGGATGGATGGTCGTTGCGCGCCGCCGCTTTTCAGTTCGCCCTCGCCAAGGCGGAGGACTTCACCGATTTTCAGGTCGAGTGCAAGCCGGTATAGGGCTTCCTGGCGAACCATATTGGCCCGCAAACGGGAAAGGTCGCCTTCCGGCAGATTGGGGAAGCGATGAAACAGGGAAGCCGCAATAACGCAGTCCAGAATGCCATCGCCCAGAAACTCCAGGCGTTCGTTGTTCGGCGTACCGAAGCTACGGTGCGTCAGTGCCGTTTTTAACAGCGCCTCATCGGAAAAAACGTGACCGAGTTTCCTGGCAACAGACTGCGCAGTCATTCCTTACGACCCGGCGGTCGAGCCCTTGTAGTCGATCAGCAGGGAGACATTCCAGAAAAGCGGAATACGCTTCTCATAACCGAATTCGATGACAATCCGACCGCCATCCTTGCTGACATCCAATTGGCTGGAAGGGAAATCCAGCATGTCGATTTCGGCGAACTTGTCAAAAGCCCGGCGCACATCGGCCACCGTCGACTCGGGGCCAACCTTGGCTATCGTGGCCTTGGCATCCTTCAAAATCTTCTGGTACTCGATGAAGGTCGGCAGCACCTTCATGCCCAGCACAGCGCCGAGAACCAGAACGATACTCCAGAACAACAGACCGGACAGGGCGACGCCACGTTGCTTTTTCATCTGTTTTCCCCTTACTTGAAGGAACCGATCCGGCTGAGATCACTGAAGTTCAGCCAAATAAAGAATGCTTTTCCGACAATGTTTTCTTCGGGCACGAAACCCCAGGCACGGCTGTCGCGGCTGTTGTCACGATTATCGCCCATCATGAAGTAGTGACCAGCCGGTACCTTGCAAACCACACCTGCTGCATTGTATGTGCAATTTTCTCGATGCGGAAAGTGCGCCGCATCCGGGATGAAGGCTGGAGCATCAGCATCGTTAAGCGCACGATGCTCGACCTCGCCCAGTTTTTCCTGGAACTGCTCGGAGTAGTAGAGACGCTCGGAATGCAGATAGTCGCCGGTCTTTTGGGTCGGAACCGGCTGACCGTTGATCACCAGCTTCTTGTTCTGATAGGCCACCGTATCGCCAGGCAAGCCGACGACGCGCTTGATGTAATCGAGCGAAGGATCTTCTGGGTAACGGAAAACCATCACATCGCCCCGCTGCGGGGTATTGATGTCGATGATCTTCTTGTTGATCACCGGCAGACGGATGCCGTAGGTGAATTTATTGACCAAGATGAAATCGCCAACCAGCAAGGTCGGAATCATCGAACCGGACGGAATCTTGAACGGCTCGAACAGGAAGGAACGCAGAACGAAGACAATCAGGATCACCGGGAAGAAGCTTGCGCCCCACTCCACCCACACGGGCTCCTTGGCATCTTTGGCGCGCAGCTTGCGAAACTTGACCACATCCACGGCATACAGGGCGCCCGTGACAACCAGCAGAACAAACAGGATCAATGCAAAGTTCATTGCGTGTATTCCGGAATCCTCAGTTATCCACACGCAGGACAGCCAGGAAGGCCTCCTGCGGAATTTCGACGCTGCCCACCTGCTTCATGCGCTTCTTGCCGGCCTTCTGCTTTTCCAGCAGCTTTTTCTTGCGGGTAATATCGCCGCCATAACACTTGGCCAACACATCCTTGCGCATCGCCTTGACGTTTTCGCGAGCGATGATGTGCGAACCGATGGCAGCCTGGATCGCGACGTCGTACATCTGGCGGGGAATCAGCTCGCGCATCTTGGAAGCCAGTTCGCGACCACGGTATTGCGAATTGGAGCGGTGCACGATCAATGACAACGCGTCGACCTTTTCGCTGTTGATCAGGATGTCGAGCTTAACCACATCAGCCGCGCGGTATTCCTTGAAATCATAGTCGAGGGAGGCATAGCCCTTGGAGCAGGATTTCAGCTTGTCGAAGAAATCCATCACCACTTCGGCCATCGGCATTTCGTAGACGAGTTTTACCTGGCGGCCGTGGTAGTGCATGTCGACCTGGTTGCCGCGCTTCTGATTACACAGGGTGATAACGTTGCCAAGGTAATCCTGCGGCACGAAGATCGTTGCCGTGATGATCGGCTCACGCACTTCCTCGATTTTCGAAATCTCCGGCAGCTTGGCCGGGTTTTCGACCTGGATGACGCTGCCGTCGCGCTGGACAACTTCATAGACAACCGTCGGCGCCGTGGTGATCAGATCCTGATCGAACTCGCGTTCCAGGCGCTCCTGGACGATTTCCATGTGCAACAGACCGAGGAAACCGCAGCGGAAACCGAAGCCCAGCGCCTGCGACACTTCCGGCTCGTATTGCAGCGAGGCATCGTTGAGCTTGAGCTTTTCCAGCGACTCGCGCAGCGAGTCGTATTGGTTCGATTCGACCGGGTACAGACCGGCAAAAACCTGCGGCTTGATTTCCTTGAAGCCCGGCAACGGCTCAGCTGCCTTACGATCAACCGTAGTAATCGTGTCACCGACCTTGGCTGCCTTCAGCTCCTTGATACCGGAAATTACGAAACCGACCTCGCCGGCTCGCAATTCATCGCGCTGCAGCGACTTCGGGGTGAACACGCCAACCTGCTCGCACAACTGCATAGCACCGGTAGACATGAAGAACAGCTTGTCCTTGGGGCGCATGACGCCATCGACAACGCGAACCAGCATCACCACGCCGACGTAGTTGTCGAACCAGGAATCGATGATCAAGGCCTTGAGCGGCGCTTCGATATCGCCCTTGGGCGGCGGCACCCGGGCCACCACGGCTTCCAGAATATCCTCGACCCCCAGACCTGTCTTGGCGGACGCAAGAACAGCATCCGTGGCATCGATTCCGATGACGTCCTCGATTTCCTGACGGGCGTTATCCGGGTCGGCCGATGGCAAATCGATCTTGTTTAGCACCGGCACCACTTCGACATCGAGCTCGATAGCGGTGTAGCAGTTCGCCACCGTCTGCGCCTCCACGCCTTGCGACGCATCGACGACCAGCAGCGCGCCCTCGCAGGCCGACAACGAGCGGGATACCTCGTAGGAGAAGTCCACGTGTCCCGGCGTATCGATCAGATTCAGGTTGTAGACCTTGCCGTCACGCGCCTTGTAATTCAGGGCTGCGGTCTGGGCCTTGATCGTGATGCCACGCTCGCGTTCGATATCCATCGAATCGAGCACCTGGGCTTCCATTTCGCGATCGGACAGGCCGCCGCAAAGATGGATGATGCGGTCGGCCAACGTCGATTTGCCATGGTCGATATGCGCGATGATGGAGAAGTTTCTAATGTGATCCATTGCTGCCAGTAAAAAAGGGCGCTGTCCGGCGCCCTTCCCTTTTCAGAAGACCCTGAATTCTAGCGGATTCCCGACAAATATTCACGGGTTTTGGCTTCGTCCAGAACATAGTGGCAGAGCTCTTTGTCACCGTGCAGCAAGACCGGCACCAACTCGTCGTACTTGGCCTCCAGCGCCGGGTCGGCATCGACATCGAGCACCGTTACGCTGGCGCCAAACTCCTCAACCAGAGGAGCCAGAGCCACCTCCATATCATGGCAGAGGTGGCAATAGCTACGGCTCATCAAGGTCAGCTCAATTCCCACCATTCAACCCCTTAATGGTGATAAAAGTCTGCATCTCACCGCGCCGCACGAGCAAGGTAACGTTGCTCCCCTTGGCGAACTGATCCAGCAACCTGTTGAACTGCTCAACCCCCTTGACCTCAGTCGTGGCGCCCTTGCTGATCACGGCGACAATTACGTCACCCGGACGCAAATCGGAGCGTGCGCCAATGCCGCGCACATCCTCGATGATCACCCCCGAATTCATTTTCAGCTCGCGCTTTTGCTCTGCCGTCAGTTCGCCAACGACCAGCCCCAGCCGATTCGGCGCCTGCTCAGCCGGCTTGCTGCCTTTTTGGAGACGGGCGCCAGCCTGCTTGTCGTCGAGCATTTCACCCACGCTCACCGCGATATCGCGCGTTGTACCCTTACGCCAAACCTGTACGGTAGAGCGCGTTCCCGGTCGCGTCGCCCCCACCAGGCGCGGCAAGTCAGCCGAATTATTGATTGCCTTGCCATCGAACTTGAGGATCACATCGCCGGGCTCGATACCCGCCTTGTCAGCCGGCCCGCCCTTTTCCACGGAGTTAACCACCGCACCCATGGCCCGAGCGAGGCCGAGCGAATCAGCCAGCTCCTTGCTGACCTCCTGGATAACCACCCCAAGACGACCGCGACTGACCTTGCCGGAGGCACGCAACTGGCTCTGAATATCCATTGCCACATCAATGGGAATGGCAAAGGAAACGCCCATGTAGCCGCCACTGCGGCTATAAATCTGCGAGTTGATGCCGACGACCTCACCCCGCATGTTGAACAGCGGCCCGCCCGAGTTCCCCGGATTGATCGCAACATCTGTCTGGATGAAGGGAACGTAGTTTTCCTGCGGCAGCGAACGCCCCTTCGCAGAAACGATACCGGCTGTCACCGAATTGTCGAAACCGAAAGGCGATCCGATGGCTACCACCCATTCACCCACCTTCAGTTGGGCCGGTTCGCCCAACTTGACTACTGGCAAGCCGGAGGCATCGATCTTGATCAACGCAACGTCGGTTCGCTTGTCGGCACCAATGATCTTCGCCTTGAATTCGCGCTTGTCGGTCAGCCGTACGGTGACTTCGTCGGCGCCGTCGACAACATGGGCATTGGTCAGTATGTAGCCATCGCCACTGATGATGAAACCGGAACCCAACGACTTGTTTTCGAAGTCGCGCGGCATGCCCCCACCCGGCACACGAGGAATAAAGCGCTTGAAGAACTCGAAGGCCGGATCGTTCTCATCGAACGGAAACGGCATCATCTGCGCCTGCCCCCGCACCACCTGCGTGGTGCTGATATTGACGACAGCAGGCCCTTGTTTTTCGGCCAATTCCGAAAAATCAGGCAATCCACGGGTCTGGGCAAAAGCGAAACTGGTCAGGAACCAGAGGAAGAAAAGGCTGGCTAAACGATTCATGGCCAAAGCAACCTCCTGATTAGCTAGAAACGCGAAATGATATGGGGGCGCGCCAGCGATTTTCCAGTCTCGCGCGTCGTCCGCATGCGAATGTACGCAAAAGCGCCCGTCAATCCGGCCAGGGCCCCAAGCCCCCCCCCCACGTCACCACCGAGCCGCATACCCGCCATGGCACCTCCGATTGCTCCCAGCAACGGGACGCCGTAGGCCAAGTTCGCCGTCTGACGCACGCTACCCGGCGCCGTAGCAACCACCACTTTGTCGCCAACCACTGCCCCGATGGCGTTATCTGCCTGGTAGGTCTTCGGGCCGCTACAGAACATCTGCGTTAACTGTTGCCCGCCACAACCGCCTTCTTCGTGACATCGCCCGCAACCGCCCTGTTCCACCTCAACCAAGGCTTTTTCGCCATCCAGCGCACGAACGACGCCACGAATGGTGATTTGTTCTTCCGTCATGCTTACCAACGTTTATCTGGTGCGGTGTCGAGCAAGGGCCGCAACTTGGCAGCAACGGCTTCCCGGGCACGAAAAATACGGGAGCGCACCGTGCCGATCGGACATTTCATAATGTCCGCAATCTCTTCGTAGGACAGGCCTTCCAATTCACGCAACACGATGGCTGTGCGCAACTCCTCCGGCAGGGAGTCCATGGCTGAATTGACCGTCTGGCCAATTTGCTTGGACAACAACAAGCTTTCCGGGGTGTTGATGTCGCGCAACTGCGAGGCATCCTCGAAAGTTTCCGCCTCTTCGGAATCGAATTCGGTCGTCGTCGGAGCACGTCTCCCCTGGGAAACCAGGTAATTCTTTGCCGTATTGATGCCAATCCGGTAAAGCCAGGTATAAAAGGCACTTTCGCCGCGGAACGATGGCAAGGCACGATAGGCTTTGATGAAGGCCTCCTGCGAAACATCCTCGACCTCGGCAGCGTCACGGATGAAGCGCGACAGCAAACGCCCCAGCTTGCGCTGGTATTTGCTCACCAACTGGTCGAAGGCGTGTTGATCTCCGCCTTGCGCCCTTTCGACCAATAGCTGATCGATTTCGCGCTCACTCATGGCTCTGTTTTCCCTGAGGGTAATGATTGGTATGTTTATCGGGCGCAGTATAGCGCAGGGTTTTTGGGGCTGAAGATAGGTATTTAGCCTTATTTGTGACCGAGTGTAACGGGATGAATCGTTTGCCGCATGCTATATTTCGCGCCAAACAAACCTATCGAGAACAGTCGTGCAGAAATTTGATGTCCTGATCATTGGTAGCGGCCTTGCCGGGCAATCGGCAGCTCTGCGCCTGGCACCGCATTGCCGTGTTGCCCTGATCAGCAAGCGTAGCCTCGAAGACTCCGCATCCGGTTGGGCCCAGGGTGGCATCGCCGCCGTTCTCGACAGCCAGGACTCCATCGAAGCACATATCCACGACACTCTGGTTGCCGGCGCTTGGCTCAATGATGAAAAAGCCACTCGCTTCGTTGTCGAGAACGGCCGTCGCGCCATCGAATGGCTGATTGAGCAGGGCGTTCCTTTCACCAAGGACGAATCCGGCTATCACCTGACCCGCGAAGGCGGCCACAGTGCCCGCCGCGTCATCCACGTCGCGGACGCCACCGGCCTGGCCGTGCAGGACACGCTGACGAAAAAGGTTCGCGCCAACCCCAACATCACGATTCTCGAAGACCACATCGCCATCGACCTGATCACCGGCGAAAAGCTCGGCACAGCCGATAAGCGCTGCTACGGTGCCTACGTACTGAACAACAACACCGGCGAGGTCATCACTGTCGGCGCCCCTCATACCCTGATCGCCACCGGCGGTGCCGGCAAGGTCTATCTCTACACCACCAACCCGGACACCGCGACCGGCGACGGCATTGCCATGGCCTACCGGGCAGGCTGCCGGGTATCGAACATGGAATTCATCCAGTTCCACCCAACCTGCCTCTACCACCCGCAAGCCAAGTCTTTCCTGATTTCCGAGGCGGTGCGTGGCGAAGGCGGCTTGCTGAAGTTGCCCGATGGCACTCGCTTCATGCTGGAGCACGACGAGCGTGCCGAATTGGCACCGCGCGACATTGTGGCTCGCGCTATCGATTTCGAAATGAAGAAACGCGGCCTCGACTGCGTATTCCTGGACATTTCGCACAAGGGCGAGGAATTTATCCGCGGCCATTTCCCGAACATCCATGCCCGTTGCTTGGAATTGGGCATCGACATCACTCAGGATCCAATCCCCGTCGTCCCTGCAGCCCACTACACCTGCGGCGGCATCGTCAGCGACCAGCATGGCCGCACCGACGTTGCCGGGCTTTATGTGGCCGGCGAGGCTTCCTGCACCGGCCTGCACGGCGCCAACCGCCTGGCCTCGAACTCCCTGCTCGAATGCCTGGTTTTTGCCGAAGCCGCGGTCAGCGACATTCTGGCAACAAAAGCAGCCCAATTGCCCAAGCTACCGCAATGGGATGAAAGCCGCGTAACCGATGCCGACGAAGAAGTAGTTATCTCCCATAACTGGGACGAACTGCGCCGCTTCATGTGGGACTATGTCGGCATCGTGCGCACCACCAAGCGCCTGAAGCGCGCCAAGCACCGCATCGGCCTGCTGATGCGTGAGATCGACGAGTTCTATGCCAACTTCAAGGTCAGCCACGATCTGATCGAACTGCGCAACCTCGTCGTCACCGCCGACCTGATCGTTCGCTGCGCCATGCGGCGCAAGGAAAGCCGCGGCCTGCACTTCTCCCGGGATTACCCGGAGACAATGAACAAGGCCAGAAATACCGTTCTCAAGCGCCGCTCTGCGCTACGCTGATTTTCATTTGCCAGCGCAAGAATACACGTAGACGCCTGAAATCTGACGGACTCATCGTATCGGCCGTCACAACCAAAAGGTGCAGCTTACCCTGTTCGTTACGCAGGCGAACAACCGTCAGCCACGGATGAACAATGGCTCCCGCCAATGCTTCCATATGTTCGAAGTCTTGCCGCCCGGAAATATTTCCCTGGACACTTCCGCTGCGCTCCAGCCTGATCGCCACCAGTTTGGGCGCCAGTTGCCGCCAGACAACAGCCCCAGCCAGCCATGCTATCGCCACGCCTGGCAGGCTAATCGCCAGCACCTGGGGCCACACAAGCAGCAAGCCAGTCGCCAACACCACAACCCCCAGCAGCCCGGCATCCAGAATGCGCGAACGGTGCAGTCCGATGGTGATCGGAAACTGCACCGTTCGTATCCTTGCGGAAAAGTGGCTTAGACGCGCTTGAAGACCAGCGAGCCGTTGGTACCGCCAAAACCGAAGTTATTCTTCAACGCCACATCAATCTTCATCGGCCGCGCCTTGTTGGCACAGTAATCCAGATCACATTCGGGATCCTGGTTGAAGATATTGATGGTCGGCGGCGATATCTGGTGGTGGATGGCAAGCACCGTGAACAGCGACTCGACACCACCGGCGCCACCGAGCAAGTGGCCGGTCATCGACTTGGTCGAATTGACGACGATCTTGTAGGCAGCATCGCCGAAGGCAGCCTTGATGGCATCCGATTCGTTCTTGTCGCCGAGCGGCGTCGAGGTGCCGTGGGCATTGACGTACTGCACGTCGGACGGCGCAACGCCGGCATTCTTCAGCGCATTGACCATGGAGCGGCGCGGGCCATCCATGTTCGGGGCGGTGATGTGGTAAGCATCGGCACTCATGCCATAGCCGGCCACTTCGGCGTAGATCTTGGCGCCACGGGCCTTGGCGTGCTCATATTCTTCGAGAACCAGAACCCCGGCACCCTCGCCCAGCACAAAGCCATCGCGATCCTTGTCCCACGGGCGGCTAGCGGTAGCCGGATCGTCGTTGCGGGTAGACAGGGCGCGTGCCGCACAGAAGCCGCCCATGCCCAGCGGAGAGACCGTGGACTCGGCACCACCGGCCACCATCACGTCGGCATCGCCGTACTCGATGATGCGAGCAGCCTCGCCGATCGAGTGCGTACCCGTCGTGCATGCCGTGACGATGGACAGATTCGGCCCCTTGAAGCCAAATTCGATCGACAGGTTGCCAGAAATCATGTTGATGATCGAACCCGGCACGAAGAACGGCGACACCTTGCGCACACCTGCGGCATTGTATTCGTCCTTGGTTTCCTCAATCAGCGGCAAGCCACCGATACCGGAACCAATGGCAACACCGACGCGCTCAGGGTCGGCAGCACCTTCCTTGTCCAAGCCGGCGTCACGCACGGCCTGCATGCCAGCAGCCAGACCGTAATGGATGAACCTATCCATACGACGGGCGTCCTTGGCGGAAATGTACTGGGTGATATCGAAATTCTTGACCTCACCGGCAAACTGTACCGGGAAGGTAGACGTATCGAAACGGGTGACGGGAGCGATACCCGAAACGCCGGCAATGATGTTCTGCCAGCCTTCTTCGACGCTGTTGCCGACCGGGGAAATCAAACCCAGGCCGGTGATGACGACTCTGCGACGTGCCAAGATATGCACTCCGAAAGCAAATGTAGCAAGGCCGGCCCATGAGGCCGGCCTTGCCTGGTTCAAACCGGAATTGGCTTACTTCTTGTTAGCGAGGATGTAATCGACAGCCTGCTGAACCGTGGTGATCTTCTCGGCCTGGTCGTCCGGAATTTCGCACTCGAACTCCTCTTCCAGAGCCATGACCAGCTCGACGGTATCCAGGGAGTCAGCGCCCAGATCGTCCACAAAGGAGGACTCGTTCTTGATGTCCGCTTCGTTCACGCCCAGTTGTTCGGCGACGATCTTCTTGACGCGCTCTACGATGTTATCCATTCGAAAAACTCCTTCCCCTCAGGGGTACGAAAAAAAACATTGAGATTTTACCAAAAGCCGAAGCTTCGGGAAATCAATCCATAAACATACCGCCATTCACATGCACGGTAGTACCCGTGACATACGAGGCGGCGGGAGAAACCAGGAAACCGACGGCACCGGCAACGTCTTCCGGCGTACCGGCACGGCCCAGCGGAATGGACGCCAGCATGGCGGCCTTCTGCTCTTCGGTCAAGGCATGCGTCATGTCGGTAGCGATAAAGCCCGGTGCGACACAGTTAACCGTAATGTTACGGCTACCCAGTTCGCGAGCCAACGAGCGGCTCAGGCCGGCAACGCCTGCCTTGGCGGCGCAGTAGTTGGCCTGACCGGCATTGCCGGAATAACCGACGACCGACGAAATATTGACGATGCGGCCAAAGCGCGCCTTCATCATGCCGCGCATGACACCGCGCGACAAACGGAAAACCGCTTTCAGGTTGGTATCGATGACGGCATCCCACTCGTCGTCGCCCATGCGCATGGTCAGGTTGTCGCGGGTAATGCCGGCATTATTGACGAGGATAGTGATCGCGCCAAACTCCTTGACCAGATCAGCCAGCACGGCATCGGTCTGGGCAACATCCGTGACGTTAAGGACAATACCCTTGCCCTTGACACCCGCCTCGGCCAAGTAGGCCGAGATTTGACCAGCACCGCCTTCGCTGGTCGCCGTACCAATAACCGTAGCGCCTTGCCTGCCAAGCTCCAGTGCAATCGCGCGGCCAATACCCCTCGTAGCGCCTGTAACCAGTGCAATCTTGTCGTTCAGCATGAATTACTCCAGGCCCAGATTGGCTTCGATGGCAGCAACATCAGCCAGCGCCACACCGGCCACACCGTCGGCGCAACGCTTGGTCAAGCCGGCCAGAACCTTGCCGGGGCCGCATTCGGCAACAGTGGTGACGCCGAGCGCCGCCATCGCCTGCACGGTTTCCACCCAGCGCACCGGATTGTAGGCCTGGCGAACCAGGGCATCCTTGATGCGGGCTGGATCATTCTCGATCGCCACATCGACGTTGTTGATTACCGGAATAACCGGAGCGCGCAATGTCAGTTCAGCCAGGCGAGTGGCCAACTTGTCGGCCGCCGGGCGGATCAGTGAAGAATGGAAAGGTGCCGAAACCGGCAAAGCCTTGGCCATCTTGGCACCACGCGCCTTGCAGGCTTCCATGGCACGCTCGACGGCAGCCTTGTGGCCGGCAATCACGGTCTGGCCATTGGCATTGAAATTAACTGGTTCGACAACCTCGCCTTGGGCTGCTTCGGCACAGGCAGCAGCAATACCTGCATTATCCAGGCCGAGCACGGCAGCCATCGCGCCGGTACCAAGCGGCACGGCTTCCTGCATAGCTGCGGCACGCAGGCGCACCAGCGGCACGGCATCCTTGAAGTCGATAACACCAGCAGCAACCAGCGCCGAGTACTCGCCGAGGCTATGACCCGCGACGACTGCCGGCATCTTGCCACCCTTCTCGCACCACAGGCGCCAGGCAGCGATGCCGGCGGTCAACATGACCGGTTGAGTATTGACGGTCTGGGTCAGCACTTCGGCAGGACCGTCGGCAACCATGGCCCACAGATCATCACCCAAGGCGGCAGAGGCCTCATCAAAGGTGGCGCGCACCACGGCGGAATCGCCATAGGCGGACATCATGCCAACGCTTTGCGAGCCCTGGCCGGGAAATACGAAAGCAAAAGACATCGTTCAGTCTCCTGTTATCAGAATTCGAGCAGGGCTGCGCCCCAAGTGAAACCGCCGCCAACGCCCTCGACCAGAACTTTCTGGCCGCGCTGGATACGACCGTCACGGACCGCTTCATCCAGCGCCAGCGGAACCGAAGCTGCCGAAGTATTACCGTGTCGATCGACCGAGACGATCACCCGCTCCCGGTCGACCCCGAGCTTCTTGCCGGTCGCTTCGATAATCCGGATATTGGCCTGGTGCGGGATCAGCCAATCGACGTCAGTCGTCTGGATGCCTGCGGCCGCACAAACCTCTTCGGCGATGTCGGCCAACACACGAACGGCAAACTTGAAGACTGCCTGCCCGTCCATACGCAAGAAAGGGTCACCCGTCACCTGGCCGCCACAGATTTGACCCGGCACGTTCAAGATGCCGAACTGGCTGCCGTCGGCATGCATCGCGGTAGCCAGGATACCCGGCTTGTCGGATGCTTCGAGCACTACGGCACCGGCACCATCACCGAACAGCACGCAGGTGCCGCGATCACTCCAGTCCAGAATGCGCGAAAAAACCTCGGCCCCGATAACCAGCGCACGCTGGTGACTGCCGGAGCGAATGAATTTCTCGGCAATACCCAAGGCATAGGTAAAACCACTGCAGACCGCCTGGACATCGAAAGCGGCAGCCCCCTTGTTGCCCAGCTTGCCCTGGATCAGACAGGCCGTGCTCGGGAAAATAAAATCCGGCGTCGAGGTAGCGACGATGATCAAGTCGATCTCGGCAGCCGACACACCGGCCATCTCCAGGGCGCGTTGCGCCGCCACCAACCCCAACTCACTGGACGTGATTCCCGGCTCAGCCAGGTAACGACTGCGGATACCGGTACGCGTAACGATCCACTCGTCGTTGGTATCGATGCCCCGGGCTGCCAGATCGTCATTGCTGACGGGCTTGCCCGGGAGGCAACTGCCGGTACCAATCAGGCGTGCGTACATTTCAGACGTTCTCCATAGCAGCGGCCGGCATCATATCGGCGATCCGGCTGGAAATACGCTCCAGAACACGGTTTTCTGCCGCGTCATAGGCGCGCGAAATAGCGTTGCCAAAGGCCAGCACATCCGCCGAGCCATGGCTTTTCACGGAGATCCCCCTCAACCCGAGCAGGATTGCCCCGTTGTAGCGGCGATGATCAAACCGGCGCTTGAAATTATTGAGCACCGAGATGGCAATCAGGGCAGCAATCTTGGTCAGCCAGTTGCGCTTGAACTCCTGGCGCAGCGACGAGGCAAGCATTTGCGCCAGGCCTTCCGAGGTTTTCAACGCGACGTTGCCAACAAAACCGTCGCAAACGATGACATCGGCGTCGCCTTTATAAATACCATCGCCTTCGACGTTGCCAACGAAGTTGAGTCCAGAGGAACGCAGCAATTCGGCAGCCGCCTTGACCACTTCGTTACCTTTGATTTCCTCTTCGCCGATATTCAGGATACCGACCGTCGGTTGCTCCTTGTGCTCCATCGCGGCAACCAGCATGGCACCCATGATGCCGAACTGTAGCAGGTGATCCGGCCCGCAATCGACGTTGGCACCCAAGTCGAGCATATGGGTATGGCCATTGACGGTCGGCAGGGGCGCGCAGATTGCCGGACGGTCGATACCGGGCAGCATCTTCAGCACAAAGCGGGAAATAGCCATCAGGGCGCCGGTGTTGCCAGCCGATACGCAGGCATCGGCATCGCCGGCCTTGACCTGATTGATGGCGACCCGCATTGACGAATCTTTCTTGTTGCGCAAGGCAAGCGCTGGCGATTCGTCCATGCCGACGACCTCGGAGGCATGAACGATACGAATGCGGGAATCACTGGCATGGTTGCCGAGCAAAGGGCGCAAAACCCCCTCCTGACCAACCAGGATGAGATTAGCAGACGAATGCTCCGCAAGAAATTGAATGGCCGCCGGCACCGTCACTGACGGCCCGTGGTCACCCCCCATGCAATCGATGGCAATGCGGGTTGTCATATAGGCAAAATAAAAGGCAGGCGGCTCGTTAGAACCGCCTGCCTTTCAGTGAACGATTACTCGCCCTTGCCCTTCAGGACTTTCTTGCCGCGGTAGAAACCGGTCGGGGAGATGTGATGACGCAGGTGCGTCTCGCCGGTGGTGGACTCGACGGCCAGCGGCGGATTGGTCAGGAAGTCGTGAGCGCGATGCATGCCACGCTTGGACGGGGACTTTTTGTTCTGTTGAACGGCCATGTTGTTACTCCAAAAAAATCAGTTCGGCTTGCCTTTAAGCCTGGACAACGCAGCAAACGGATTGATCCGCTCGCCCGCATCGGCCGCACCAGGCAAACCACATTTTTCGTGCCGCGGCGCTACCGGCAGGGCCAGGAGGATTTCGTCCTCCACCAATTCGGCCACATCCAGTTCCTTCGCTACCGGCAGGAAATCCCGGGTGTCGTCTTCCAACTCGTCTTGCGATAGTTCGGCACCTTCGGGAACAAGTTCCAGTAAGCTGTCGACATCGAGATCGTACGGCACGGCCTTCAGGCAACGCTGGCACGCCAACGGGAGCGCGCCCGTCACGACCAGTTGCAGCAGGTACTCTCCGCGCGCCCCCTTCGAACCTTCGATGCGGAAAGCGACTTCACCTTCCACGGCGACCAGCAAATCATGCAGGCGTTCAAGGGCCGAAACAGGCAGCGTTCCTTCGAGAACACGCCCTTCCTTGGCAAACCGGAATGCGTCCGTAATCCTTTTCAATCTTGAGCTGTTGCGACTTAAACGTTGAATGATATTATTTTTGGCTTTCCAAGTCAAAACAAAGTGTCGC
>CAZDRS010000043.1:0-15178 GCA_964507585.1 uncultured Dechloromonas sp. | reverse complement strand
AGCGGCTTGGGTTCGAAGTGGCGGAACAGTTCGCCGGCCTGGTCGAAACCGCTCAACACGGATTCGGTCATCCGGTCGTGCAGCAGGCCGGCGACGGTTTTCTGCTCGTCGGCGGTCAGCGGACGGTTGTTCTTGGTCACGACGTGGAAAGCAACGACGCGCTCGATGCGCTCGATGGCCGGTTCCAGATCGCAATTGAAGGCGATGTCGGTCGCCTTGGACGACCACGGCGAAATGGTGCCAATACGCGGTGCGACGAGGAACAATGCCCCCTTGTCTTCACCGGCCGGCACTTCTTCCAGCAGCTTGGCCAGCTTGGCGCGCTCGTCGGCTGCCAGGGCTCGCTTTTGCGCCACGACGTGCCAGTAATCGGCCGTCACCGATTCGATATCCGAGACTGCCGCCGTCAGGCGGGCGAGCTGGCGTTGCAGGCGGAAGGCGGAAAAGGCGGCGTCGCCTTTGAGGCAAAGAATGTCGGCCATGGAATGGTGATTTCTGGTTGGGCGGAGAGGCGGGCATTATACCCGACGCCATGGGCAAGGGCCGGATCGGGCGCTTTTGCTGCACAGATCGGCCGCCGGCCACATAGAATGCCGCCGATGATTAATTTCGACCAATCCCGGAAGCCGCGTGCCTTGCTGTTTGCATTGGCAGCTTCGCTGGCGATTCATGCCCTGATTCTTCTGCTTCCCCAGCGCGACTCCGCTCCCGGATCACCGGGTTTGCCACGCCTGGAGGCCCGTTTGGCGCCGCGCCCTGAGGCAGCCGTACGCCCGGCTGAAACGCCGCCTGCGCCGCCGAGCGCCAAAGCGGCCAAGGAAGCGCCCCGCCCTCGCCTGATGACGGCCAACAATTCGCCCCGACAGCTTGCCCAACCGCAGTGGACGGTAGCGCAAAAAGCCGAAATGGACGGTTTCTTGAACGAACTGGCCGAGCAAGCCAAAACAAAACCCAAGCCGACACTCGCCGAGCGCTCGCTGGCCATGGCGCGCGAAGCCGGTCAGCGGCTGGCGCAGCAGGATGCGGCTGGCGAGGCGCTGCTCGAATTGCGCCCGAACGGCCCGCCGGCCAATCCGTTCAGCCTGGGCTTGTATCTCGATGGCCTGGTTCGCCGCCTGAACCGCAGCGCCGGTTTTGTGAACAACGAGCGGCGACACAAGGGTGTGCAAACGGCAGCAGTGCAGTTCCGCCTCAATCCCGATGGTTCGCTGAAATCCTTTACGGTACTCAATGTCGCCGACCAGGCCGACGAAATTGCCTTCATCAAGGAAGTGATCGAGCGCTCCGTGCCCTTCTCGCCCTTCCCGCCCGACATCGACCGGGCCGCCCGCTCGCTGGGCGTCACCATCTGTATCCGGCCGGGCCGCGATGGCGACACGGGTTTCAGCCGGATGCAGGGCAGCCGTTGCGTTTAAGATTCGGCACAGGCCGCATCGATCAACCGCCGCGAGATGCTGACCGGATCCGGCAACATGGGCAGTGAATCCGGCGCAAACCAGTCTGCCGCCTCGATTTCGGCAGGATCAGGCGTAATCCGGCCGCCGGCATAATCGGCAAAGAAGGCGACCATCAGCGAATTGGGGAATGGCCAGGCCTGGCTGGCGAAGTAGCGCAGGTTGGCGATTTCGATACCGACCTCCTCGCGCACTTCGCGGGCTGCGCATTGCTCGAGTGTTTCGCCAGCTTCGACAAAACCGGCCAGGGCGCTGAAGACGCCCGGTTTGAAACGCGGGCTGCGCGCCAGCAGGAGTTTGTCGCCATCGCGCACCAAGACCATGACTGCCGGTGAGATGCGCGGATAGACGGTCAGGCGGCACTGCGGGCAGTGCATGGCATGTTCGCCAGTCAGCCGCGCCGTGGGTGTGCCGCAACGACCGCAAAAACGGTGCTGGGCCTGCCAGTCGAGCAATTGCACGGCACGCCCGGCCAGGGCGAATGCCTCTTCGCCGGCCAGCTGAAAAATGTTGCGCAGCGATACTGCCTCGGCCCCGGCAATATCGGGAAAACGTAGCACATCAGCGGCATGACAGGGAATGCCGCGCCAATCGCCCACCACGACCGTGGCCTCCGGGCTGCCCATTTCTGCAGGAAGACCAAGGGGAAACAGCGAACTACCCGGCTGGTTGATGGCCAGCAGGCGGTCGTCGCAACGCAAAATCCAATGGATGGGTTCGATCATGGAAAACAGCCTCAAATAGCCAGGGCATCACAGAAAGCCGGTGCACGGCAGGCTCAGTGTAAGGGAATACCGAGGCCGCGGGCATGGCGGCGTGCCATTGCGGCTTCGAACTCCGGCAGCGGCATGGGGTAGCCAAATAGCTCGCCTTGATACTGGCGACAACCGATGCCGGCCAGCAGGCGCCACTGGGCCTCGGTTTCCACGCCCTCGGCAATCACTTCGAGGCCCAGGCTATTGCCCAGTGCGACGATCGTTTCGGCAATCGCGACGTCGTTCGGGTCGGTCAGCACCTCTTGTACGAAGGACTGGTCTATTTTCAACTGGTTCAAAGGCAAACGCTTCAGGTAGGCGAGCGATGAGTAGCCGGTGCCGAAATCGTCGAGCGAGAAGCGGACGCCAAGGAGCTTGAGTTCGGACATGCAGCCGATGATCGCTGCGCTGTCTTCGAGCAGCATGCTCTCGGTCAGTTCCAGCTTCAAGCGCGAGGCCGGAGCGCCGGTTTCGGCCAGCAATCCGCGGAGTTGATCGGTGAAATCGCCCTGCCGGAACTGACGGGCACTGACATTGACGGCCAGCGTCAGCCCGGCAAATTGCGGATTCCCGGCCCAGGCTGCCAGTTGCCGGCAGGCCGTTGCCAGCACCCAATGGCCGAGTTGAACGATCAGGCCGGTTTCCTCGGCCAGGGCAATGAAGCCGGCCGGCGAAAGCATGCCCTTGTACGGATGCATCCAGCGCAGCAGTGCCTCGGCACCGGTCAGTTGCCCGGCATCGTCGATCTGTGCCTGGTAGTACAACTGGAACTGCCGCTGCTCGATGGCCTGGCGCAATTCGCCTTCGAGTATGGAGCGATGGGTCACCACGGCCTGCATCTCGGGATCGAAAAAGCGCAGGGTATTGCGCCCGGCCGCCTTGGCTTGGTACATGGCCGTATCCGCCCGGCGCAGCAATTCCTCGGCACTGTGCGAAATGCCGTCGAACAGGGCAATGCCGATGCTGGATGCACAGTGGTAATCGATCGAGAAACGCCCCGGCAAGCCGGGCAAGCGGAATGGCTGGTTCAGTTCGGCGCGTATGCCTTCGCCGATCAGTTCGGCCTGCACCGAACTGTCGAGCGTGCCGTCGATGTCCTCCAGGATCACGACGAATTCGTCGCCGCCCAGGCGCGCGGCGGTATCGCCTTGCCTGATGCAGGCCCTGAGGCGCTTGGCGATTTCGATCAGGAGCTGGTCGCCTACCTCGTGCCCATGGGTGTCGTTTAGGTATTTGAAATTGTCGAGGTCGATCAGCAGCAGCGCGCCAACCCGCTCCCGGCGGGCGCTGCCGACCAGCGCATGCTCCAGGCGATCGAACATCAGGCGCCGGTTGGGCAGGTGGGTCAACGAATCGTAAAAGGCCAGGCGGTGGATTTCCTTCTCCGCCCGCTTGCGGTCGGTGATGTCCTGGTTGAAGCCGACGATGCCGATGGCCTTGCCATCGACCTTGATGGGCGCCACGACATTGAAGAAGACTCGCCGCTCCCCATCGACCCGGTATTCGACCTCCTCTTCGACCACGTCCCCCTGGTAGACGCGGCGATTGTTATCCTGCCAGATGGCCAGCTCGGCCTGGCTTATCTGCATGTCCTGCGGCCGTTTGCCAAGCAGCGTTCCCCAGTGGCGGACAGCCTGGGCGTTTTCCATGATGCAACGCCCGTCAAGATCGCGCGCCCAGTATTCGACCGGGGTGTTATCGACAATGGCGCGCATCAAGGACTCGCTTTCGCGCAAGGCATGCTCGGCATGCTTGCGGTCGGTGATATCGCGGGAAAGAACGATGAAATGCGGCAGCTCATCGCCCTCGGAGGCCCGCTGCGCGACCGACAACTCGAACCAGCGCGCTCCATCGGGCAGCACCAGCTGGAACTGCGAGCCGGTCGATATCCCGTTTTCAAGGGCTTCATGCAGGGATCGGATGCAGATATCCGCCACCTCGGGCGGCAGCACCTCATGTACCGTCCGGCCGATCATCTGGCCGGGTAAAGCGGCCAGCAGGCCTTGCTGCTGGTTATGGCAATCGATATAGCGCCCATCCAGGTCGAGCTCGAACATCAGGTCGGGCAACGCTTGCAGGGTGGCGGCAAATTTGTTCTTCAGCGTAACGAGTTCAAGCTCCTGGCGTTTGCGCTCGGTGATATCCGTGGCCACGCCGGCCAGCCCCAGCCATTCGCCCTGTGCGTCGCGCAGCGCCTGCCGAACCACCCAGTAGCAACGCTCACCCTGCATGAACTCGCCTGCGACATTGTCGCCCGATACCCTGAGCTGCTCATCCCAGGCGCTTATCCGCTCGGCCAGTTCGGCGGGGAAAATTTCTCGGTCAGTCTTGCCGAGCAGTTCTGCCCGCAGCCGCCCGAACATCGTACAGGCCATGTCGTTGACGTAGGTGTAGCGGCCTTGCGCATCCTTCGCAAAAACCGGGGCAACCAGGCCGGCCAGCAGCGAGGCATCCGTGATCAAGCTAGCGGTCATCGATTTTCACACGCCCCCGGTCGGTCATGCGGGTGTTTTGTATGCAAGGCACATTAATACATCCGCATTTTTATTTGTTGATTTTGAAATATTCTGAACAACATTGATAAAAATAACCGTGGATTTATTAACACTTGGCCGCAATGAGTTACGACAACGAGACTGCCAGACGCCAATTTAGCTGTGCGAAAATGCCGCCATGCCTGCCCTTGCCTTTGTCGACCTGGAAACCACCGGTGCTACCGCCACCCATGACCGCATTACCGAGATCGGAATCGTCGAGGTGGATGAAGATGGCTCAGTCCGCGAATGGCAACAGTTGGTCAACCCCGGCACGCGGATTCCCCCCTTTATCGAGCAACTGACCGGCATTACCAACGAGATGGTGGCCGATGCGCCGCCATTCGAGGCCGTAGCCGCGGAAACGCTGCGCCGCCTGGAAGGCCGGCTGTTTGTTGCGCACAACGCCCGCTTCGACTACAGCTTCCTGAAAAACGAGTTCAAGCGCCTGGGCATCGAATTCCGCAGCACAGTGGCATGCACCGTCAAGCTGTCACGGGCGCTTTACCCGGAGCACCACCGCCACAACCTCGACAGCCTGATCGAGCGCCACGGCCTGCAGGCCGAAGCCCGCCACCGCGCACTGGCCGATGCCCAGTTGATTCATCAGTTCTGGCAGAAAATCCACGCCGAGCGCAGCGACGAGGATATTGCCACTGCCCTGCGCAAGCAGAATGCCCGGCCCAGCCTGCCGCCACAGCTCGATGCCACGATTGTCGACGACCTGCCCGATGCGCCCGGCGTGTATTTTTTCCATGGCGAAAACGACCTGCCCATCTATGTCGGCAAAGCCAAGGACATTCGCCAGCGTGTGCTGTCGCATTTTTCCGCCGACTTGCGTTCGGCCAAGGAAATGGCGCTGGCCCAGCAAATCCGCCGCATCGACTGGATCGTCACGGCCGGCGAAATCGGCGCCCTGCTCCGCGAGTCGGCACTGGTCAAGCAACTACAGCCGCTGCAGAACCGGCAATTGCGCAAGAACGACGAGGTATGCACCTGGATGCTGGTCGATGAAGGCCAGGGCTGGCTGCGGCCGGAACTGGTTGTCGCCAACGACATCGATTTCGGGCTGGCCACGGCCTGCTACGGGCTGTTCAAGAACGCCAGGGAAGCCAATTCGATTCTCCGCCAGTTGGTCGAAAGCCACCATTTGTGCGACATGCTGACCGGGCAGCAGCCGATCAAACCGGGTAAGCCCTGTTTCGGCCACCAGATTCGTCGCTGCAAGGGCGCCTGCGTCGGCAAGGAGCCGCTGGCCAAGCACACCATGCGCCTGATGACCGCGCTGACCGGCCTGAAGCTGGTCTCCTGGCCCTTCCCCGGCCCGGCGCTGATCCGCGAGGGTGATGAAGCGCACATCATCGCCGGCTGGCGCTATCTCGGCACAGCGACGGCCGATGCGCAGATAGCCGAGCTGCTCGATGCGCCGCCCCCTGCATTCGACCGGGATACCTACCGGATTCTGGCCAAGCACGTCGGCAAGATGTCACCCTTGCCAGCCGAAAAATTCCGTTTGTCATAACGTGGTGGCACACTGTCGCCACAAATCGTTCTGGAAAACAGCACTTCATCGAACAGGCCAACGACTGGCTGCAACCTGGCTGGCTACCGAGCGAACGTTGCAAGCCGATAGAATTGCGGTTTATCACCCTGCCGCTCGGTCTCGACCACCCGTCCAGCTCGACCACAGCCCGGATTTCATCGCCATGCTGCTCGACGAAGGCCGTCAGCAGGGCAATTTGTTCATCGACCGCCTAAACAAACCATGACTACCCATTGCTCAACCCGCTACCTCGCCACCAGCCTGTTGCTGGCCACTGCCTGCTCGCTGGCCCAGGCCGAATCCGAAGAAGTCGGCTGCGTAACCACGACCTGGAAGCTGATCGGCGCCAACCATCGTGTCTGCGTCTATGCCTACGACGACCCCAAGGTGCAAGGCGTGACCTGCCATGTCAGCCAGGCGCGCACCGGCGGCGTCAAGGGCAGCCTCGGCCTGGCCGAAGACCCATCACAATTCTCGCTCGCCTGCCGGCAGGTCGGCCCCATCGTACTGCCGGCCAAGATGCCGGACGACGAAGTGGTATTCAGCGAGGACACCTCGCTGATGTTCAAGGAAACCAAAATCCACCGCTTCTACGACCGCAAGCGCAACGTCTTGGTCTATCTGGCGATCAGCCGCAAGATCATCGAGGGCGCACCGGCCAACGCCATTTCGTCGGTGCCGATTCAACCTTGGGGCAACCAGTGAGCCAACGCAGCGCGCTGGCCGAGGTCAGCCCGTATATCACCAAGGACGGCTCGGAAATTCGCGAGTTGCTGCACCCCGCGCATCACGCGGTGCGTAACCAGAGCCTGGCCGAGGCCAGCGTGCCGCCGGGAACGATCACGCTACTGCACCGCCATCACGTCACCGAGGAGATTTACCACGTCACCCACGGCTGCGGGCTGATGACCTTGGGCGAAGCGGTGTTTCCGATTACGGTGGGCGACAGCATCCTGATCCCGCCCGGCACGCCGCATTGTGTCGAAAACACCGGCCAGGTAGCGCTGCGCATCCTGTGCTGCTGCGCGCCGGCCTATAGCCACGCCGATACCGAACTACTTTAAGGCGGGAAGCGCCGCCAGGGCTTGTGCCAGCCCACCGGCAACGACGCGTGCCGGCACGGCCAGCATCAGGTTGAGAGGCAGGCCGAAATCCTCAATGTGCAGGCCATCGCGGTCGACCGGGCGGTTGCCGTTGCCCGCGCTGCCAGCGCCCTGCAGACGCCAGACCCGCTCCAGCGTCGTTTCCAACTGCCCGACATACCCGACCACCGGCTTGCCCAGCGCCAACGCGAAGCCGACTTCAACGCAGGTACCGGAATCCGGCTCACAGCCGCGAAAAGGGTTCAGGTTGGCAAGCACCGCATCGGCAGCCCTGATTTGGTCGATGTTGGCGTGGTAGATGCCGGCCGCCGTGGTTTCCACGCCGTCGAGCGGGATCAGGGCTTCGTGCCCGACTCGGCGGCACAAGGCGCGGGCATCCGCTGCCCACTGCGCGGCATCCGGCCGGAACACGTCCGGGCCGGCAATGTAGAGTTTCATACGAGGCTCCTCGGCGAATCGTTTTGCGGAAACGGGTTGGCAAACCCGGGGGCGCGGGTGTAATTTCTCGTGTTTCCCGTTTTCGGGCCGACGTGGCCCGTCGCTTGTTGAATCATCAGCCTATAACACCATGAAAGCATCCGCCCTGATCCTCGCTGCCGCGCTGGCCGCCCCCTGCCTGAGCTTTGCCGCCGAGCCGGTCAAGTTTGAAGTTTATCTCGACGGCACGCTGAAGCAGTCGGTATCCCTCGTTGGCCCATACTCCCAGTTCAAGTTCTCACCCGAGGGCCTGGCCGACACCACGCTCGAATTCCGCTTGATCGCCCCGGAACCGCTGATTCTCGAAATGAAGGAAGTGACCGCTCCGGAAGGTTCGCCGGAAATTGTCGGGCGCGTGGCGCTAACCAAGCCGGGTAGTTCGGTAACGGTTTCCGAGATCAAGGGTACCCGGTTCAAGCACCCTTATGTGCTGGTTCGCAAAGAGTAAATCCAGCCCCGAACATTGCAAAAAAATGGCCGTTCAAGCGAACGGCCATTTTTACGTCGGGTACCGATCAGTTCAGCTTTTCCGGGCTGCCGCAGCACTGCTTGAATTTCTTGCCGCTGCCGCAGGGGCACGGGTCGTTGCGCCCGACCTTGTCTTCGCTGCGCTGCACGGTACCGCCGCTGCGCTTGTTGCGCCAGAAGTTGTACAGCGTTTGCACGATGACCGGCAGGTTGTCCTGGATATCGGCCACCAGGCGGGCTTCTTCGGCCGGCGGGAACCAGCGTTCGCCGTTCTTTTCGGCATCTTCCTTGAGCATGCCGTTGAGCAGGAACATCGGTTCGAGCAGCTCCGACAGGTCGTCGGCGTGCTTGCCGGCCAGTTCGTACCAGTCGCCGGCCAGGCCGGCACCGAAGACGTAGGAATCGGCCCAGGCCTCGAAATCGTAGTCCTCGCAGCTTTCATCCACCGGATAGAGGATGGGGGAAATCGTTTCGTCAGCGAGCAGCGCGGTGGCGATGTCGTTGTTCAGGCGCATCAGCAATTCGACGGTTTCGGCGACCACCGGATCGCCGGATTCCATGCCCTTGCCCAGCACCTCGGGTAGCCAGACATTGGGAGCAATCGGCTCAGGGGCGCTGACGACGGCGCAGATCACCGCCTGCGCTTCATCGAGGCGCATGGCATCGCCCTGGAAAACTTCGTGTTCGAGCAGTTCTTCGAGCCGGTCGAAATCGGCTTCGGTCAAGGGATTGGGGTTCATTGCGTTATCCTCCGGAATCCTTGAATCATAGCCCAGTTTAGCGGTCATACCGGGCAAATCTGAAGGAGAACGACATGCCGAAAATCGAAAAAACCGATGCCGAATGGCGCGAACAACTGGACGACAACCAGTTCCACGTCACCCGCCGCAAGGGCACCGAGCGGGCCTTCAGCGGCCAGTATTGGGATTGCCACGAGGCAGGCACCTACCGCTGCGTTTGCTGCGGCGCGCCGCTTTTCCGTTCGGAAGCCAAGTTCGATTCGGGTTGCGGCTGGCCGAGTTTCCATTCACCCAAGCAGGCCGAACTGATCGACGAGCATGACGATCGCAGCTTCGGCATGATGCGCACCGAAGTCACCTGCCACGACTGCGGCGCCCACCTTGGCCACGTCTTCGAGGACGGCCCGGCACCGACCGGCCTGCGCTACTGCATCAACTCGGCTTCGCTGGCGCTGGATCGCGACGACTAGATACCTTCGGTACCGGGAACATCGATATCGAACAGTACGCCCGGATCGTCTACCGGGCATTTGTGCAACAGGGCCAAATTAGCCTGGACAATGCGGCGAGCCCCCTCGTCGCCGGACAGCCCCAGCAAATCTGCGTAGAAGCGGCGGGAAAAGCCGACCGGATGACCGGGACGGCCTTGATGGAAGACCCGCGCCAACGGCGCCCCCGCCATCAACGCCTCGGCAACGATCCGGATGCTGTCTGGTGCGATGGCCGGCATGTCGGCCAAGGCAACCAGCCAGCCGCCGGCGTCAGGCCTAGCCGCGACACCGGCCGCCAGGCTGTGTCCCATGCCATGCGCCGCATCGGCACAGGTCACTACCGCAAGCCCTGCTGCCCGCAGGCTTTCGGCCAATTCGCCATCGTCCGGCCGCACCACCGCCAGGCTCTCCGGGCAAGCTGCCAGCAAGCGCCGGGCCGAGGCCAGGGCCATCGGCGTGCCGTCTGGCAAGCGGTGCCAGCGCTTGTCGGCACCGAAACGGCGGCTTGCGCCGGCGGCCAGCAGGATGCCGACGATCCCGTTCATGCCAGCCGGCAGGCGTAGGGGTCATCGGCCGTTACGGTGGCGGCCTCCCGTTTGCCATTCTTGACGGCAGTCATCTCGGCCAGGATCGACACGGCGATTTCCGGCGGCGTCCGGCTGCCGATGGGCAGGCCAACCGGGCCATGCAGGCGGTCGACCTCGGCCTGCGACAAGTCGAAATACTGCAACAGCCGCTGCCGGCGCTGGCGGTTGTTGGCCCGCGAACCGAGGGCACCGACGTAGAAAGCCGGCGACTTGAGGGCTTCGAGGAGCGCCATGTCGTCGAGCTTGGGGTCGTGCGTCAGGGCGACCACCGCACTGCGCGGGTCGAGCGCGAGGGCCGTCACCGCATCATCCGGCATGGCGTCGATGCGCTCGCTGCCCGGCACATTCCAGCCGTCGGCATATTCGGCCCGCGGGTCGCACAGATAGACGCGGTAGCCGAGGGCTTGCGCCATCGTCGCCAGGTAATGCGAGATCTGCCCGGCGCCGATGATCAGCAGGCGCCAGCTCGGGCCATGCACCGTCAGCAGCGTTTCACCATCCCATGACAGCGCATCGGCCACGCTGGCCGCTTCAACCGTGACACGAGCATCGGCCAGCGACACGCGGCGCAGGGCCAACTGGCCGCGTTCGATGCGCCTGGCCAGCTCGTCCAGCAAGCCCGTGTCGGGTGCCGGTTCGAGCACCAGTTCCAACGTGCCACCGCAGGGCAGGCCGAAGCGATGGGCCTCGTCGGCCGTCACCCCGTAGCGCAGGACGCGGGGCCGCGTTTCCCCGGCGAACTCGCCACCGACGATCCGGCGCACCAGATCGTCCTCGATGCAGCCGCCTGAAACCGAGCCGATTACCTGACCATCGTCACGCACCGCCATCCAGGCACCGGGCGGCCGGGGCGCCGAGCCCCAGGTACGGGCCACCGTGGCCAAGACAAAGGAGCGCCCTTCCGCCGCCCAGCGACGGGCCGCGGCGAGAACCTGCGTGTCGAGGCTTTCCATGTCACACCGCCAGTTCGCGGGTATCGAACGGCAACTGGCGCAGGCGCTTGCCGGTGGCCGCGGCGACCGCGTTAGCCACGGCCGGCAGCGCCGGCGGCACGCCCGGTTCGCCAATGCCGGTTGGCGCGGCGGCAGACGGCACGATATGCACTTCAACCGTCGGCATGTCGCCGATACGCAACGGTGCGAAACCGCCGAAGTTATCCTGCTCGACGCGACCTTCCTTGAGCGTGATGGCCTGCGTCATGGCACCGAGCCCAAAGCCGATACCGCCCTCGACCTGCGAGCGGATGTTGTCCGGGTTGATCGCCGTGCCGCAATCGACCGCGCTGACGATGCGGTCGACCTTGATCGTGCCGTCCTGCGCCACCGTCACCTCGGCGACATGCGCAACGTAGGAATTGAACGATTCATGCACCGCCACGCCGCGCCCGCGGCGCTCGCCCGGCTTGGCAGGCAGCGGCTTGCCCCAGCCGGCCTTTTCGGCGGCCAGACGGAGCACGCCGGCATGGCGCGGGTGATGGTCGAGCAATTCCAGGCGCAGCGCGACCGGGTCTTTTCCGATTGCCGAAGCAACCTCGTCGATGAAGGCTTCGGTCGAGAATGCCGTGTGCGAGGAACCGACCGAGCGCCACCACAGCACGGGCACCGAAATGTCGGTCGGCGTGTGCAGATCGACCGTCAGGTTGGGAACTGCATACGGCAGATTAGCCGCCCCCTCGACCGACACGCCATCGATACCGTCCTTGACCAGGAAAGCCTCGAAGGGCGAGCCGATCAGGATGGACTGCCCAACCAGACGATGCCGCCAGCCGGCCAACCGGCCATTGACATCGATGGTCGCTTCCAGCGCGTGGTGGAACAACGGCCGGTAATAGCCGGCCCGCATGTCGTCCTCGCGCAGCCAGACCAGCTTAACCGGCGCCCGGCCGTTGATCGCCTTGACGATATGCGCCGCTTCGAGCAGGTAGTCGGAATCCTTGCAGGCGCGCCGGCCAAAGCTGCCACCGGCGTAGAGCATGTTCAGCCGCACCTGCTCCGGCTTGAGCCCCAGCACCTTGGCGACATTGGCCTGGTCGATGGTCTGGAACTGCTCGCCGTTCCACACCTCGGCACCATCGGCATCGAGACGGATGACGCAGTTCATCGGTTCCATCGCGGCATGGGCCAGGTAGGGGAAGTCGTAGCTCGCCTTGAGCACCTTGGCCGCCTTGGCAAACGCGGCGTCGGCGTTGCCGGTTTGCTTGGCGACCTTGCCGGGCGCCTTGGCCATTTCCTTGTAGCGGGCCAGGATCTCATCGCTGCCCAGCTTGAAGGCCTGGCGCTCGTCCCAGACGACACTCAGCGCGTCGCGCCCCTTCTTGGCGCTCCAGGTGTCCTTGGCCAGCACGGCAACGCCCTGCGGAATCTGCACCACATCGACCACGCCCTTGACGCGCCGTGCCTTGCTGGCGTCGAAGGACTGCACCTTGGCGCCGAACAGCGGCGGGTGCGCGACGACGGCGACCAGCATGCCGGGCAGTTGCACATCCTGCGTGAAGCGGGCCGTACCGTTGGTTTTGGCGGCGCTGTCCTTGCGGTTGGCCCGCTTGCCAACCAGCTTGAAATCCTTGGCATCCTTCAGCTTCAGCTCAGTCGGCACGGTTTCCTTGGCCGCCTCGGCCGCCAGCTCGCCGAAGGTGGCCTGACGGCCACTGGCGGCGTGACTGACTACGCCGTTGCTGACGGTGATCTCGGCCGGCGCCACGTTCCAGCGTCGGGCGGCGGCCGCCACCAGCATGGCGCGACCGGCGGCCCCCGCCTTGCGTAACTGCTCCCAGGAGTTGGCCATCGCCGTGCTGCCGCCGGTACCCTGCGAGGCG
Organism: uncultured Dechloromonas sp.; assembly: GCA_964507585.1. Lineage (GTDB taxonomy): Bacteria > Pseudomonadota > Gammaproteobacteria > Burkholderiales > Rhodocyclaceae > Azonexus. The sequence goes on along the minus strand of CAZDRS010000043.1, from coordinate 2,211 downwards.
CCCCAGAACAGGTTGTTGTAGCGCTTGGCGTCGGCCGGCGCGCCTTCGACGCGAACCTGGCCCCAGTCGGCATCGAGTTCCTCGGCCAGGATGGTGGCCAGGCCGGTGTAGGTGCCCTGCCCCATTTCGAGGTGCTTGGCGAAAACGGTCACGCTGTTGTCGGCACCGATGCGCAGGAAGGCATTGGGCTCGAAGGTAACGGCAGCGGCCAGCCCGTCGCCCGCCTTGCCCGGCCCGGCGGCCGGCAGTTTTCCGGCGGCCACGGCAGGCAGGACGAACCCCAGGGTCAGGGCGGCACCGCCCTGCATGAAACGGCGGCGGCTGACGTTTTCAAGACGGTTGTCGGCTGCAGTACCGGCCAGCATGGCATTCAGTTTGGCATTCATGCAGAACTCCTCAGGCCAGGGATAGGGCAGCTTCGTGGATGGCAGCGCGGATACGGACATAGGTCGCGCAGCGGCACAGGTTGCCGGACATGGCGCTGTCGATATCGGCATCGCTCGGCTTCGGGTTGCTGCGCAGCAGCGCGACGGCACTCATAATCTGCCCGGACTGGCAGTAGCCGCACTGCACCACGTCGAGCTTGCGCCAGGCTTCCTGCACGGCCTTGCCGACCTTTTCGGCATCGGCCGCCTCGATGGTGGTGATCTTGTGACCGACCGCTGCCGATACGGGCGTCGAGCACGAGCGGGCCGGTTCGCCATCCAGATGCACGGTGCACGCGCCGCACAGCCCCTGGCCGCAGCCGTACTTGGTGCCGGTCAGGTGCAGGGTGTCGCGCAGCACCCAGAGCAGCGGGGTATCGGCGTCGGCATCGACCTTGACCGCCTTGCCGTTAACGTTGAGTTGGATCATCTTCTGCTTCCTCGTTGGAGTTGGGGAACCGGCAACCTGCGCCACCGGGGTGGTCTGCCGTTATGCCAGCCAGTGTCCGCGAAGCAGGCGGTCGGTAGATAACCCATAAGTACAGACTTATTGCCTGATCCTCCAGAATTACCGTCTACCATCTCGCCGGGCGCCTGCCAAAACGCTACCCTGCAACATCACCGAAACCAGCCCGGATACCGATTGCCATGGATGAAGCCATTACGACCCCGAGCGCACCAAAAAAATTCCACGGACATCGGCGATCTCGTGCTCGAACAGCAACGCGCCGAGATCGCCGAACGGGTCGACCGGCACTGCCCGCAACCCGGCAAACAACAGACTGCCATACCCTGCCTGACGCTGTTCCGCGGCTGTGCGGCCGAGCAAACCACCTGCGCCGTGGTCGAACCGGTCTTTGCGCTGATTGCCCAGGGCGCCAAGCGCATCCTGGTTGGCGACGACAGCTACGAATACGATCCCTGGCATTACATGGTCGCCGCGCTGGAACTACCGATGTCCTCGCGCGTCACCATCGCCAGCCCGGCAGTACCCTATCTCGGCATGGCGATGACCATCGACCGCCTGAAGCTGGCTGAACTGGCTGCCAGCTTGCCGAAAACGCCGAATCGCCAAACCGTGGATCGCGGCTTCGGCATCGGCACGCTGAGCCGCGACATCCAGGGCGCCGCCTTGCGTTTGCTGCGCCTGCTCGATACACCGGATGACATCCCCGTCCTCGCCCCGATCATCGAGCGCGAATTGCTCTACCGCCTGCTCACCGACACCGAGGGCTACCGCCTGCGGCAATCCGCCACCGTCGGCAGCCACAGCCAGCAGATCCTGCGCGCCGTCGACTGGCTCAAGCGCCATCTCGACCAACCGGCCAGCGTCGACGCCCTGGCCGACCTCGCCAACATGAGCCGCTCGTCGCTGCACTACCATTTCAAGGCGCTGACTTCGCTGACGCCGGTGCAATACCACAAGCAGCTACGCCTGCACGAAGCCCGCCGGCTGATGCTGAGCGAATGCCACGACGCGGCCAGTGCCGCCCACCGTGTCGGCTACGAAAGCCCATCGCAGTTCAGCCGGGAATATCGCCGCCTGTTCGGCGCCCCACCGGCGCGGGATATCGCCGGCCTACGGCTCGACGGCACCTGAGACCGTTAGCAGATCACCCGCTAGCTGCCAGCCTGCCGCTGCGAAATTTCGAAGCAGTTGATCATCCAATCTCATTACATTTGACCACGAAGTTTCGCCACCTTGACCAAAACTTGGCAGGCCGCAACCGGCCGAGGTTGTGTGGAAACCCTCCAAAATGCTGGGTCACTGACGACTGCCGAGCAT
>CAZDRS010000042.1:0-15385 GCA_964507585.1 uncultured Dechloromonas sp. | reverse complement strand
AACCCTCTTCGCGCAGGGCCTTGCAGGCCTGGGCGCCGGAGTAGTCGAATTCGCAGGCCTGACCGATGATGATCGGGCCGGCGCCAATAATCAAAACACTCTTTATGTCTGTACGTTTCGGCATTTCTTTACTCTCGCCTTATTGCGCGTTGTTCAGCGCAGCGACGCCACGCGTCATGGTGTCGAGGAAGCGGTCAAACAGGTAGGCCACGTCGTGCGGGCCCGGGCTGGCTTCCGGGTGCCCCTGGAAGGAGAAGGCTGGCACATCGGTGCGGGCGATGCCTTGCAGGGAACCGTCGAACAGCGAGACGTGGGTGGCGCGCAAGTTGGCCGGCAACGAATCGCCATCGACGGCGAAACCGTGGTTCTGGCTGGTAATCAGCACCTGGCCGGAATCGAGATCCTTGACCGGGTGGTTGGCACCATGGTGGCCGAATTTCATCTTCAGCGTCTTGGCGCCCGAGGCCAGGGCCAGCAACTGGTGACCGAGGCAGATACCAAAGGTCGGGATACCACGGTCGAGGAATTCGCGAATGGCCGCGATGGCGTAATCGCACGGCTCCGGGTCGCCCGGGCCATTGGACAAAAACACACCGTCCGGCTTCATCGCGATGACGTCGGCTGCCGGCGTCTGGGCCGGCACAACGGTCAGCTTGACGCCGCGCTCGGCCAGCATGCGCAGGATGTTGCGCTTGACCCCGAAGTCGTAAGCGACGACATGGAAACGATCTTCAGCACGCTGCGTATAGCCTTTCAGCGTCCACTCGGCCTCGCTCCAGGCATAGCCTTCCTTGGCGGAAACCACCTTGGCCAGATCCATGCCAGCCAAGCCCGGGAAGGCCTTGGCCAGGGCAAGGGCCTTTGACTCGTCAACTTCGCCGGCCAGAATGCAGCCAGCCTGGGCGCCCTTTTCGCGCAGGATACGGGTCAGCTTGCGGGTATCGATACCGGCAATGGCAACGATGCCGTGCTTCTTGAGATAGGAACCCAGATCGTCCTCACAGCGCCAGTTCGAGGCGCGGCGCGGCAGATCACGGATGATCAGACCGGCGGCGTAGTTGGCGTTGGACTCGAAGTCCTCAGCGTTACAACCGGTGTTGCCGATATGCGGGTAGGTCAGGGTAACGATCTGGCGGCAATAGGAAGGATCGGTGAGGATTTCCTGGTAGCCGGACATCGCGGTGTTGAACACCACTTCGCCACTGGTTACGCCATCAGCGCCGATGGATTGGCCCTTGAAAACCGTTCCGTCGGCGAGGGCGAGAATGGCGGGTGTGAATGAGGGCAGCAGCGACACGTCGGCTCTCCAAATATTTTCTGCTTATTCATGTGCCAAGCGGGAAGGCTTGCGCCTCCCCGCTTGTGCTTTTTAACCTTTCTATTTTAGCCGAAAAAGGCCTTTTCAGGCAAATTCAAGGGATTACACGCGTCTCCACGTAACGCGTGAAGGTCGGCTTGATCAGATTCATTTCATCGACCAGGGCACCATATAGTTGTCGGCAGACGGCCCAATCGACACGCTCGACATCGATCATGGCCGATTCGATCTCCATGGCCCGCCGCCGCGCATGCTCGGCATGGAACATGGCCAGCAGGCTTTTCAGCGTATGGGCGTGCATGCGCGTCTCATGCGCATCGGTCGCATCGATGGCGGCACGCAGGCGCCCCAGGTGCGCATCCCACTCACCGAGCAACATACCGGCCATCGTGGCGAACAACTCCGGCTCGCCAATATCCCGCAAGGCTGCGCCGAGATCGAGCTGGGGCGACGAGCCCACCAACGCATCTTCGCTGCCGACAAAATCGCCCATTCCGCCATCGCCTTGCGCACGCGCCAAAGCGGCGTAAAGCTCTTCGGGGCGCAGCGGCTTGGCGACATAGTCGTTCATCCCTGCCTCGATGCAACGCTCGCGATCGGAGGCCATCACGTTGGCGGTCATGGCAATGATGTACACCGGCCGAACTTCATGTGAAACAACCCAGCTCCGCCGCATTTCTCGTGAGCGGATCGCTTCGGTGGCCTCGATTCCACCCATCACCGGCATCTGCATGTCCATCAGGATCACGTCGAAGTGCGCACTGTCGAACAGATCAATAGCCTCCGCACCATTGTTGGCGATGGTTATCCGGTGCGATTGGCGCTCGAGAAGACGCCGCGCCAGCTCCTGATTGACCGGATTATCCTCGGCCAGCAGGATATTCAGGCCTGCCGGCGCCTCATCCGTCAACCGGTCGCCAAGATCGATCTCGGACAGGACGAAGCTCTCCAGGCCGACCCCATCCGACCCCTCGGCCAGCGCCAAGGCATCCCCCAGATCGGCGGCACCGATCGGCTTGACCAGATGCGCCGAAACGCCGATTTCCCTGGAGCGAACCAGATCGTGGCGCTGGTTTTCGGTCGTCAGCATGACGATCAGGCGCTCCTTGCGGCCCGACCGACTCCAGGTTTCAGCCAGGGCAAAACCCACCGGCTCCGGCATGTTGGCATCGGCCACGATGTAATCGTAGGGAAAATCGACCGCCCGGCTGCGCTCGATGGCGGCAATGGCGCCCTCCCCTTCGGCCGACAGCGAAGCCTGAATACCGAAGCGATCCAGCAACTCGATTAGATAGCGCCCGTTGCTTGCATTGTCGTCAATGACCAGGGCACGCCGCCCGGCGTAAAGCGCCGGAAGCGGCGTTTCCTGCACCACTTCGAGGCCGAAACGCCCGGTAAAGGAAAAGACGGAGCCTTGCCCCGGCACGCTCTCCAAGCCAATCCGCCCGTCCATCAACTGAACCAAACGGGCGCTAATCGCCAATCCCAGGCCAGTACCGCCAAAACGCCGGGTCGTCGACACATCGGCCTGCGAGAAAGCCTCGAAAATAGCCTGCTGTTTGTCGGCCGGAATGCCAATGCCGGTATCGCAAATGGAAAAACGGAGGAATACCGAGCGCTCCGTGCGCTGATCAACCTCGACCCTGACCACCACCTCACCAAGCTCGGTGAATTTGATGGCATTGCCGACCAGATTGATGACCACCTGGCGCAGACGCGTCGGATCGCCAACGATACGCGTCGGCACATCGGGACGCACATCGGCGATCAACTCCAGCCCCTTCTTGTGGGCGCTGACCGCCAGCACACGCACCGCCTCCAGCACGACATCGTGCACGGAAAAAGCGAGCGACTCGAACTCCATCTTGCCGGCCTCGATCTTCGAAAAATCGAGGATGTCATTCACGATGGTCAGCAGCGCCTCGGCCGATGACTTGACGGTCTTCAGGTAATGTTTTTGTTCAGCATCGAGCTGTGTATCGAGCGCCAGTTCGGTCATGCCGATAATGCCGTTCATCGGCGTGCGAATTTCATGGCTCATGTTGGCCAGGAAGGCACCCCGTGCGCGGTTGGCCGACTCGGCAACCTCCTTGGCCGAAATCAACGCCGCCTCGGCAGCCTTGACCTCGCTGATATCCCGCTGCAGGACGAGAACGCGACTCGGCCGACCATCGGTATCGCGTGCCGCTACCGCCCCCCTGAGAAGCACCCAGCGCCACTGACCGTCGCGCGCCTTCATGCGGCACTCGGCCTGGAAGCTGCCTTCCTGATTTTTCAGATGGGTGTCTACCCGCTGCTGCAAAGCCCGCAGATCGTCGGGATGCACCATGCGTTGCCACTGGGCGATGGAATTATCCAGATCGCCCTCGGCGTAACCGAGCATTTCCTTCCACTGCCGACCGGAGTCGATATTGCCGGTGCTCAGGTTCCAATCCGTCAACGCATCGCCGGACAGCTTCGTATACCAACCGCTCAGGTTAAGCCCTGCGTAGGCCCGATAAGCCGAGTCGACGACGCCAAGCATTTTTTCCAGGCCATCGGCCAAGACGCCCTGATTGGCTGCTCGCGCCTGATCCAGCAATTGCATGAATTGCGGCTCACCTTCGCCGCCGAAGATTTCCTGAAGCTGTTTCGCGAGCAGCTTGGATTTCATCGATTGCTAGCGCAAACCGAGAACATCCTGCATGTCGAACAAGCCGTTCTTGCGGCCAGCCATGAAACGCGCGGCGCGCAGGCTGCCCTGCGCATACGGCATGCGACTGCTGGCCTTGTGCGTAATCTCGACACGCTCGCCGATACCGCAGAACATAACCGTGTGATCGCCAACGATATCGCCGCCGCGCACGGTGGCAAAACCGATGGTGGATGGATCGCGTTCGCCGGTCACGCCTTCGCGGCCGTAGATGGCGCACTCTTCCAGATCACGCCCCAAGGCAGTAGCAAGCACTTCACCCATGCGCAAGGCGGTACCGGACGGCGCATCGATCTTCATGCGATGGTGCGCCTCGACCACTTCGATGTCGTAGCCCTGGCTCATAATGCGCGCCGCCATGTCGAGCAACTTGAAGACGACATTGACGCCGACCGCCATGTTCGGGGCGAAGACAACCGGCACATCCTTGGCTGCCGCGGCGATGGCCGCCTTGCCTTCCGCTTCGAAACCGGTGGTGCCGATCACCATGCCGACCCCAGCCTGACGGCACAGTTCGAGATGCACCAGCGTGCCTTGCGGACGGGTGAAGTCGATCAGCACATCGATCTGCTTCAGGCCGGCCGCCAGATCATCAGAAACCACGACATCGGAAGCCATGCCGACCAGTTCACCGGCATTCTTGCCGACCGCCGGGCTGCCCGGCACATCGAAAGCGGCGCCGAGCACGACGCCCTCGCCCTTCAGGGTTGCCTCGATCAACATGCGGCCCATGCGGCCACCGGCACCTACGATACCAATACGCGTTGCGCTCATTACTAGAATCCAAACATGTTCATAAAGCGCCGGAACCAGCCCGGCTCCTCGCGCGGCGGCAAGGGCTTGTCGGCAGCCTCGGCGGACAGCGACCCCAGGTCGACCAGGCGGCTGTTGTTGGCCGGCGTCGTCAATTCCTCGGTCGTCGCCACGCTGACATCACCACCAACCCGCTCCAGGCGGTTTTCGGCGTCGAAGAAGACGGCGAACTTGCGCGACTCGACCTTGCCGGTTCGGCCATCACGATAGCTGTAGATGTAGTCCCAGCGTTGCTGATGGAAGAGATCGACGACCATCGGCGTACCGAGCAGGAAACGAACCTGATCCTTGGTCTGCCCCGGCTTGAGCTGGGCGACCATTTCCTGCGTCAGAACATTGCCCTGCTGGATATCGATCTTGTATTCATTGATAAAGCCCGGTTTCCAGGAGCAGGCGCCAAGCAGGGCGCAGGAAACGGCAACGAGCATGAGACGGGAACAACGCATTCGGATTTCCGGTTTTTGAATCGGCTTTGAAGCGGTATATCATACCCGAAATCGGCATCTCGCCCTGACAGAACAATTTTCGGAACTCCTGCAATGAGCGATCCGCAAAGCCTCAAGAATATGGGGCTGAAAGCCACATTCCCCCGACTGAAAATCCTCGAGCTCTTCGAGAAAAGCACGCTGCGCCACATGACGGCGGAAGACGTGTATCGCATGCTGCTGGCCGAGAACATGGATATCGGCCTGGCCACCGTCTATCGCGTACTGACCCAGTTCGAACAGGCCGGCCTGCTCGAACGCCATTTCTTCGAGTCCGGCAAAGCGGTATTCGAAGTCAATCGCGGCAAGCATCACGACCACCTGGTTTGCGTCGAATGCGGCAAGGTCGAAGAGTTTTTCGACCCGGAAATCGAGAAGCGCCAGAACGCCGTCGCCGAAGAGCGCGGTTTCAGCATCCAGGATCACGCCCTGTACATCTACGGCCGCTGTGCCGGCTGCGGCGACAAGAAAGCCTGATTTCACCGTTGATGAACAATCTGCTGACCGCCGACGCGGTGGCGTGGCTGTCTTCGGCCGGTGCCACCTATTTGCTCATCGCACTGGCTGAATTCGGCGACAAGAGCCAGTTGGTCTGCATGACCCTGGCTGCCCGTCACCGTGGCCTGCCGGTCGTTCTGGGCGCCATCGCGGCGTTTTCGATCCTCAACCTGCTGGCCGTGCTGTTCGGCGCGGCGGTTGCCGCCTGGTTGCCGGAATGGCTGGTCACGGCGGCCGTGGCCCTGCTCTTCGCCATTTTTGGAATCCAGTCGCTGCGTTTCGAGGAAGATGACGACGACGAGGAAATCGAGGAAAAGCCGGGCCACGGCATTTTCGCGACAACTTTCCTGATGATTTTCCTGGCCGAATTCGGCGACAAGACGCAGATTGCCGTCGCCGGCATGGGCAGTGCGGCCGATGCGGCCCCGACCTGGATCGGCGCCACGCTGGCGTTGGCCACGACCTCGCTGCTTGGCGTCTATGCCGGCCGGCGTTTGCTCAACAAATTGCCGCTGCACTGGATACATCGCATCAGCGGCGTATTTTTCCTGCTTCTGGCCTTGCTGGCCGTCTTGCGCCTGCTCGGCGTTTTCTGACTCAGGCCGGTTTGCCCAGCAACTCGCTGGCGTGCTGACGGGTAATGTCGGTTATTTCGACACCACCCAGCATACGAGCGATTTCCTGGACGCGCCCTTCGTCATCAAGGGGCTGGATGGCGCTCAGCGTCACACCGCTGCGCGTCGCCTTGCTGACCTGCCATTGCCAGTTGGCCTGCGCCGCAACCTGGGGCAGATGGGTCACGCACAGCACCTGGCGTTCGCTGCCCAGTTCGCGCAGCAGGCGGCCGACGATTTCGGCGACGCCGCCGCCGATGCCGACATCCACTTCGTCGAAGATCAGCGTCGGCACGCTGGCCGAACGCGAGGTCAGCACCTGGATAGCCAGGCTGATGCGCGACAGCTCGCCGCCCGAAGCCACCTTGGCCAAGGGCTTGGCCTCGTTGCCGGCCAGACCGCCGATGCGGAACTCGACCTGCTCCAGACCATGAGCCGAACCGCCTTCGATGGCCGGCAGGGCTACTTCGAAACGCCCGGATGACAAGGCCAGTTGGCGCATGACTTCGCTGACGGCCTTGCCCATTTCCTTGGCCGCTTTTTGGCGCCCGGCAGACAGCTTTTCCGCCAGTTTCAGGTAGGCGGCCCGGGCCGTCGCGACCTTGGCCTCCAGGGCGGCCAGATCGGCCGATTCGTCGAGTTCGGCCAGGCGCTGTCGCCAGCCGGCGAGTAGCCCCGGCAATTCGGCCGGCTGCGCTCGATATTTGCGGGCATGCGCCATCACTGCATCCATCCGCCGCTCGACCTCGGCCAGGCGCGATGGGTCGAGATCGACCCGATCGGCGTAGCGACGCAAGGTGGAAACGGCCTCCGACAACTCGGCCTGTACCGAACCAAGCAGTTCGGCCACCTCGGCCAGTGCCGGATCGTATTCGGCGAGGTCGGCCAGGCGACTGGCCACGCTGTCGATTTGCCGCTCGCAGGCGGCGTCATCCTCGGCCAGCACGCCGAGTGCGTACTGTGCGCCTTCGATCAAGCTGGCGGCATGACCGAGGCGGCGATGCTCGACATCGAGCGTCGCCCATTCTTCCTCGCCAAAGGCCAATGCATCGAGTTCGCCGACTTGCCATTGCAGTTGCTCGCGTTCGCGCTGCAAGGCCTCGGCCCCTTCGCTGGCCGTACGCAGGAGTTGTTCGGCCTCGCGCCAGGCTTTCCAGGCGACGCTGACATCCCTGACCTGCGCCCCCAGCCCGGCATGGGCGTCGAGCAGGGCGCGCTGCGCATCGCTGCGCAACAGGGACTGATGAGCATGCTGGCCATGGATATCGACCAGCCATTCGCCGACTTCGCGCAATTGCTGCACGGTGGCCGGCGAACCGTTGATATAGGCACGGGAACGGCCACCGGCATCGACCACGCGACGCAGCATCAGCTCGTCGTCGGCATCAAGGTCGTTCGCGGCCAGCCAGGCCGTTACCTGCGGCAGTGCCGCGGTATCGAAAGCCGCCGTCACTTCGGCCTTGTCGCAGCCGGAGCGGATTACGCCGGCATCGGCCCGCTCGCCCAGGGCCAGGGCCAGGGCGTCGATCAGGATGGACTTGCCGGCACCGGTTTCGCCGGTCAGGGCGCCGAACCCGGTGGCGAACTCAAGCTCCAGCCGGTCGACAATGACGAAATCCTTGATAGTCAGGTGGCGCAGCATCAGGGCCCCTTCGGCCGTTCGCTCCACTGCAGTTTCTGGCGCAGCATGGCGAAATAGCTGTAGCCGGGCGGATGCAGGAAGCAGATCTTGTGTTCCGAACGGCGCAGGCGTACCGAGTCGCCGGGCAGCAGGTCGAGCGTGACCTGGCCATCGAAGTGCACGCGTGGGTCGTCGGCATTGGCAATGCGCAATTCGATGTCGGCGTTGTCGTTGACGATGATCGGCCGGTTGGTCAGCGCGTGCGGGCAGAGCGGCACCAGCGCGATGCCGGTCAGCGTCGGGTTCAGGATGGGGCCGCCGGCCGACATCGAGTAGGCGGTGGAGCCGGTCGGCGTCGAGACGATCAGGCCGTCCGAACGCAGGTTGTAGATGAACTCACCGTCGATGAACAGTTCGAACTCGATCATCCGGCCGATGGCGCCCTTGTCGACGACGACGTCGTTGAGCGCCATGTTGGAGGCGATTTCCTTACCGTCGCGCGTCACCTCGGCGGCCAGCAGCATGCGGTTTTCCGGGTCAAAGCGACCGTCGAGCAGATCGTCCATGCAGGTCAGCATGTCCTCGCGGGCAATGTCGGTCATAAAACCGAGGCGCCCCTGGTTGACGCCGACCAGCGGCACGCAATAACGGGCCAGCCGGCGCGCCGCGTTGAGCATGGTGCCGTCGCCGCCGAGCACGATGGCGAGGTCGGCATGAGCGCCGATGTCGTTGAAGCCGCAGGTTACCCAGCGCGACAGGTCGACCTTCTTGCCGATGTTTTCGGCCGTTTCGCGCTCGATGAACACCGAGACGCCTCGCTCGTAGAGGTACTCGGCCAGCCGGCGCAACGACTCGGCAATTTCCTGACTATGGTATTTGCCGACCAGTGCGATGGTTCGTGGAGAGCGATAGGATGCGAAGCCTCGGTTCATGGGGCCGAATTCTTGCATAAAAACAGCTTGCAGCGCGCGCCCCGGTTTTTTGTACAATCCGGCCATGCTCGATGAACGTGCCCGCACCCTGCTGAAGACCCTGGTCGAACACTACATCGCCGACGGACAACCGGTTGGCTCGCGGGCGCTATCGCGGGTTTCCGGCCTCGACCTGTCGCCGGCCACCATCCGCAACGTGATGGCGGATCTCGAAGAAGCCGGCTTCGTCGCCAGCCCGCACACCTCGGCCGGCCGGGTGCCGACGGCCCGCGGTTACCGCCTGTTCGTCGACAGCCTGCTCACCGTACAGCCGATGGAAGCCCGCCAGTTGGGCCAGATCGAGGAAGCCCTGCAGGGTCGCCCGTCCAGCCAGATCATTTCCAGCGCCTCGCAACTGCTCTCCAGCCTGACGCATTTCGCCGGCGTCGTCATCGCGCCACGCCGGCCAAGCAGCCGCATCCGCCAGATCGAGTTTCTCAGCCTGTCGGAAAAACGCATTCTGCTCATCATCGTCACGGCCGATGGCGACGTGCAGAACCGCATCATCACGACCGACAAGGCCTATTCGGCATCCGAACTGACCAGCGCCGCCAACTATCTGACGCAGAACTACGCGGGGCTCGATTTCGAGCAGATGCGCCTGCGCCTGTCGGCCGAAATCCGCCAATTGCGCGACGACATCAAGCCCTTGATGGCCCTCGCCCTCGAGGCCGGCGACGCAGCGATGACCGAAAGCGCCACGCCCTACGTGATTTCCGGCGAGCGCAACCTGCTCGACGTCGAGGAGTTGTCGTCGAACATGAAGCGCCTGCGCGAGTTGTTCGACCTGTTCGAGCAGCGCTCCAGCCTGATGCGCCTGCTCGATGTGTCGAACCGGGCGGAAGGCGTGCAGATTTTCATCGGTGGCGAGTCGGGCATCGCCCCGCTCGACGAATGCAGCGTCGTCGCCGCTCCCTACGCTGTCGACGGCCAGATCGTCGGCTCGGTCGGCGTTATCGGGCCGACACGCATGGCCTACGAACGGGTCATCCCCATCGTCGATATCACCGCCCGCCTGCTCTCCAGCGCCCTCTCTTCCAAACCGGATTACTGATGCCCCGTTTTCTCGCGGAACCGCCGCACCGCCACGGCAACCCGGCGACCATTGCTGTCGTCCTGGTCAATCTCGGCACGCCGGAAACCCCTACCGGCCCTGCCCTCAAGCGCTATCTGAAGCAGTTCCTGTCCGACCCGCGCGTCGTCGAGATTCCCAAGGCGCTGTGGTGGCTGATTCTGAACGGCATCATCCTCAACACCCGGCCCAAGAAATCGGCTGCCAAGTACGCCACTGTGTGGATGGCGGAAGGTTCGCCGCTGCGCGTGCATACCGAACGCCAGGCCAAGCTGCTCAAGGGCCTGCTCGGCCAGCGCGGCCACCATGTCACGGTGACCTGGGCCATGCGCTACGGCAAGCCGTCGCTGCCGGACGTGCTGGCTCACCTGAAGGCCGAAGGCGCCAGCCGCATCCTGGTCGTGCCGATGTATCCACAATACGCGGCGAGCACAACGGCAACCGTTGTCGATGAAGCTGCCCGCTGGCTGCTGCAAACGCGCAACCAGCCGGAAATGCGCTTCGTGCGCAACTTTCACGATCAGGAAGGCTACTTGGCCGCCCTGGAAAAATCGGTGCGCAAGCATTGGCAAACCCATGGTTCGCTCGGCGACCAGGATCGCCTGTTGATCAGCTTCCACGGCCTGCCCAAGCGCAGTCTCGATCTCGGCGACCCGTATTTCTGTGAATGCCACAAGACCGGCCGCCTGCTGGCCGAACGCCTGAACCTGAAGGCGGAACAATTCCAGATCTGCTTCCAGTCGCGCTTCGGCAAGGCCGAATGGCTGCAGCCATACACCGCGCCAACCTTGGAGGAATGGGGGGCCAAGGGCGTGCGGCGGGTCGACGTGATCTGCCCGGGCTTCGTTGCCGATTGCCTGGAAACCCTGGAAGAAATCGCCCAGGAGGGCCGCGACGACTTCCTCAAGGCTGGCGGCCAGGAATACCACTACATCCCCGCCTTGAACGAGGACGATGCCTGGATCAAGGCGCTGGCCGACCTTACCGAGCAACACCTCGCAGGCTGGCCGACCAAGGCGGTGCTTGAACCGCATGCACTGGAGACCAGTGCCCGCCGGGCCTTCAAATTCGGCGCCCGGACTTGAAAAGCTGACCGGCAACCATATATCAGCAAAACCTGATTATTGGAGCCCGCCATGCCCGAAAGCCTGCACGTCGTCTGCCCGCACTGCGCAGCCGTCAATCGCATTCCGTCCGCCAAGCTGGGCGACGCACCGAATTGCGGCCAATGCAAGCAGCCCTTGTTCGTGGGCGAACCGCTGGAATTGACCGCCGCCAACTTCGACCGCCACCTGAATCGTAACGACCTGCCGGTCATCGTCGACTTCTGGGCGCCGTGGTGCGGGCCGTGCCGGATGATGGCGCCCACCTTCCACCAGGCAGCCATCGACCTCGAACCACAGGCCCGCCTGGCCAAGGTGAATACCGAAGCCGAGCAGCAATTGGCCGCCCGCTTCAATATTCGCAGCATCCCGACCCTTGCCATCTTTTTGCAAGGCCGCGAAATCGCCCGCCAGAGCGGCGCTCTCGACCTCCACACGCTGAAACGCTGGATCCATCCGCATCTCCGCCAGCCTTAACTTCCCCCTCGGGCCGCCGTTAACAATGTGTCAAAACACATTGTTCGGAGGCCGCCATGAAAATCCTCGCATCCAACCTGCAACTGGCCTCCACGCATGCCAGCCTGCAGCAGCATGAGGTTCGGGAAAGAGTGAACATGTGGGCTGGTGAGCGCCCCGGCCAGCGTGACAATGCCCCGACCGGCAACGACGAGGTGAGTCTTTCGGCCGCCGGCAAGGCGGCAGCCGAGGGCAGCGATGCATCGGAAGCGACCGCCGGAGATGTGACGGGCGGCGACCCTCGCCTGCATCTGATTCGTTCGCTGCTCGAACTGCTCACCGGGCACCAGATTCGGCTATTCGACGCCAGCGAACTGCAGGGTGCCAACAATGCAACCCCCGCTGTTGAAGCACCGCCCGGGCAATCGGCCGCGACACCTGCCGCCGTCGGCTGGGGCGTGGAATACGATCACCATGAGTCCTACACCGAAGTCGAGCAGACCTCCTTCTCGGCCAGCGGTAGCGTAAAGACCGCTGACGGCCGCGACATCGCCTTCAGCCTGCAACTATCAATGGCGCGCAGCTACCACGAGACATCGGATATCAGCCTGCGTCTGGGCGATGCCGCCCGCAAGACCGACCCACTGGTGCTCAATTTTTCCGGCACGGCGGCCCAACTGACCGACCAGCGCTTCGCCTTCGACCTCAATGCCGACGGCCAGGCGGAGCAGATCAACTTCGTCGCGCCGGGCAGCGGCTTCCTGGTATTCGACCGAAACGGGGATGGCAAGGTCAACAATGGCAGCGAATTGTTCGGCCCGACAACCCAGGACGGCTTTCAGGAGTTGGCGGCGCTGGATGGCGACCGTAATGGCTGGATCGACGAAAACGATGCGGCTTACAAGCAGTTGCAGGTGTGGACACGCAATGGCGAAGGCAGCGACCAACTGCAATCGCTGGCAGCCGCCAACGTGGGCGCTATCGCCCTGGCCCGGGTCGCCACGCCTTTCGACCTCAAAAACAATGACAACCAGCTACTTGGCCAAATTCGCAATTCCGGGATTTTTTTGCAGGAGAACGGCGCGGCTGGCACAATCCAGCAAATTGATTTGACTGCCTGACACACACAGGCAGCAATGTGGAGGAAATTGTAGATGCCGCGTATTGCCGATTTGAAGATCTGGGTTCGCATCACCGCCGCCATCTGGCTGGTTTTGGCTCTTATCTGGGCCGGGGCTATCGTATGGACGACGCAGGTCAACCGCGATACCGCCATCCGCCAAGCCCAGGATTTCTCGCGAAGTATCCACGAGATGACCATGGCCGGCCTGACCGGCATGATGATTACCGGCACCGTCGGCCAGCGCGAAGTCTTCCTCGACCAGATCAAGCAGTTGTCGATCATCAAGGATCTCCACGTCGCCCGCAGCGATGCCGTAGTCAAGCTTTACGGCCCTGACACCAAGAACACGCGCGAACTCGATGCGCTGGAAAAGCAGGTCATGTCCAGCGGTACGCCGTACATGTCCGTCGAGAGCGCCAACGGCAACTCCTTCCTGCAGGTCATCAACCCGACCAAGGCATCCAAGAATTATCTGGGCAAGGATTGCATCCTCTGCCACCAGGTACCTGAGGGAACGGTACTTGGCGTGGTCAGCATGAAAGTGTCGCTCGACTCGGTGGAGTCCGAGGTTTCCGCTTTCCGCCTGAAGATCGCCGGCGTCGCCTTGGTCGCCCTCGGCGCCCTGCTCGTCCTCATCTACCTGATCACCCATCACTTTGTCACGCGGCCGCTCGATGAGTTGCGCAAGGGTCTGCGCGACATCGCCCGGGGCGAAGGCGACCTGACCCGTCGCCTGCCGGTCAAGGGCAAGGACGAAGTGGGCCAATCGGCGCTCGTTTTCAACGAGATGATGGAGAACTTCAACCAGTTGGTTCGCCAGGTTCGCGACGCAGCCAGCCAGGTTTCGACGCGCGTCAGCGCCCTCTCCGACAGTGCCGACCGCGTCACCCAGAGTTCGCACCAACAGAATGAAAAATCCAACCAGGCCGCTGCCGCTGTCGAGCAACTGGTTTCGAGCATTTCGTCGATTGCCCAAAGTGCCGAGCATGTCCAGCATCAGTCGCAGGAAAGCCTGGCCCGCGCCAACGAAGGCAGCCGCAGCCTGGACGTGCTGCTTGGCGAAATGAATGTCGTCGAGCGCGCCGTCAAGGAAATGGCCGATTCGGTCAATAACTTCGTCCATAACACCGAGGCCATCACGCAGATGACCCGCGAGGTCAAGGATATTGCCGAACAGACCAACCTGCTGGCTCTGAATGCCGCCATCGAAGCGGCGCGTGCCGGCGAGCAAGGGCGCGGCTTCGCGGTCGTCGCCGACGAGGTGCGCAAGCTGGCCGAAAAATCTTCGCGCTCAGCCAGTGAAATCGATGCCATCACCGCCCAGCTCAGCGCGCAGTCGGTATCGGTTCGCCGCAGCATCGAGGAAGGCCTGGAACACCTCGACGCCAGCCAGTCGGCGGTCGCCTCGGTATCCAATGTGCTGCAGGCCACCAACGGCTCGGTTACCGAAGTCGGCCACGGCCTGGATGCCATTGCCTCGGCTACCGATCAGCAACGCCGCTTCTCGGGCGATGTCGAAAACAGCATCGAAGCCATCGCCGGCATGGCCCGCGAAAACTCCGGTACGGTCGAGCAGACGGCCGGCGCCGCTCACGATCTCAAGCGCCTGGCGGACAGCCTGGGCAGCCTGGTCGGCCGCTTCAAAGTCTGAGAATCGTAGTTGGTCATTGGTTGCTAGCAGCCAACAGCTAGCAACCAATGACTCGCCTTACATCGGCGCCAATTCGAGATCGATGCCGCCGCCCAGCTTTGACGGCCCGGTTGTTTGCGAAGCCGTCAGGCTTTGCACCGCCGGCAAACCCTGGGCAGCGGCGATCCGATTCACCTCGCGCATGCGCTTGATCATCCGGCTGAGCAGGGTGTTGCGTACCCGCTCGAGCAATTCCTCGGAAGACAGGGCCAGTGCCGCCGCATTGATTTCGAGGAACAACGTCGGCTCCAGCGTCACGGCTGTCGAGCAACGCAGATCGCTGGACGGATGCAGGAAAGCCACTTCACCGACCGGCTCGCTGGTACCCAGGCGGCACAGGGCCTTGCCTTCGAGGGAAATCTCGACCGAGCCCGAAACGATGATGCCGAAGAACTTGCTGCGCTCGCCTTCACGGATCAGCGCCACATTGGTCGAAACCTCCCGCCACACGGCGACGCGCAAAACCTCCCAGATTTCGATGTTCTCGAATTCGGTGAAGAACTCCAGCTTGCGCAGGGTTTCGAAGTGCCTGGTATCCTCGAATGTGCTGTCTTCATCGACCAACTGGTAGCGCACGGCCGACAGATCCTTGGCCATCTCGGCGCCGTTGCGGTAACGGTTGTAGAGGTCTTTCTCCAGTGCCCGCTTGAGGATGGCGTTCAGCCCTTCCGGCAGATCGGGGCGCAACGAGGTAATGGCCGGGGCATCGGTATTGACGATGCGGTAGACCAGGGTCGCCTGGTTGTTGGCGCGGAACGGCAGGCGGCCGGTCAGCAACTGGAACAGCACGACACCGAGCGAATAGAGGTCGGTCTTCTGGTTGAGCGGATAGTTCTTGATCTGCTCCGGCGACATGTAGGCCGGCGAGCCAACGCCCATGATGAAGGTCGAATCGCGGTCGAGATCCTTGTTCATGTTCAGGGCCAGGC
>CAZDRS010000041.1:0-15785 GCA_964507585.1 uncultured Dechloromonas sp. | reverse complement strand
ATGTCGGCGCCCCCTTCGAGGGTTTCATCCGCTACAACGCCGAGCGCGGCGAATACGGCCCGGGCGACAGGGAAGTGCAGGTCGCCCAGCGCGTTGCCGCCGCCCGCAACTTCGCGCCGCATGTCACCGAACGCCAGCGGCCCAACGGCAAGGTCTTGCTCTTGCGCGGCGAGCCCCTGCCCCACCGGGGTTTCGTCACGCTGTACAGCGACGTTACCGAGCAGCGCTATATCGAGCACCTGACCGAGCACCAGAATATCCAGCTCGACGAACGGGTGCGCCGGCGTACGGCACAGCTGGAAAACACCTTCGCCAACCTGCGCCGCGCCAACGAGGAAAACGAGCGCATCGCCGCCGCGCTGGGCCGCAGCGAAGCCCGCCTGCGCCTGATCAACGACACCATCCCGATCCTGATCGGCTATGTCGACAAGGACGAGGTCTACCGCTACGCCAACAAGGGTTACTCGGACTGGTACGGCCATCCGGAAGGCACGGTGACCGACCGCGACGTGGTCGACGTGATCGGCCCCGAGGTCTATGCCCAGGTCAAGGATTCGGTACGCAAGGCCCTTTCCGGCCAGCAGGTCACCTACGAATACCAGATGCAGCGCCAGGGCCAGACCGTCCATGCGCAAAGTACGCTGGTGCCCGAAATCAGCGCCGAAGGCGAAACCCTCGGCTTCTTCGTCTTCTCGCACGACATCACCGAGCAGAAGCGCATGCAGGCCGCCCTCGTCCAGGCCCAGAAGATGGAGGCCATCGGCCAACTGACCGGCGGCCTGGCCCACGACTTCAACAACCTGCTCACCGTCGTCATCGGCAACCTGGCCGCCCTGCAGGATCACCGGCCGGACGATGCCGAGCTCAACGAATTCGTCGAACCGGCCCTGCAGTCGGCCCGCCGCGGCGTGCAACTGATCAAGCGCCTGCTCACCTTCTCACGCCAGCAGCCGCTGGAGCCGCAGGTGGTCGACATCGGCCAGCTCATCGCCGGCCTGGCCAAGCTGGTGCGCCGCTCGCTGCCGGAGTCGGTTTCGGTCTCCACCGATCTGAGCGGCGCCGCCATCCACACCCTGGTAGACCCCGGCCAACTGGAAAGCGCCCTGCTCAACTTCGCCCTCAACTCGCGCGATGCCATGCCGCAGGGCGGCCGCCTGCACATTGCGGCACGCGCCGTCGTGCTCGACGCCAATGCCGCCGCCTTCGACGTCAAGCCGGGCCGCTACGTGCTGATTGAAGTGGCCGACAACGGCTGCGGCATGGACGCCGCCACGCTGGCCCGCGCCTGCGAACCCTTCTTCACCACCAAGCGCCTCGGCCTGGGTAGCGGCTTGGGCCTGGCCATGGCCTACGGTTTCGCCAAGCAGTCGGGGGGCGGCATTTCGATCCAGAGCCAGCCCGGCCAGGGCACGACCGTGCTGCTCGTCCTGCCCCAGGCCGAACGCGAACCGGAAACCGACCTGCCCGGCGAGGAAGGCGAGCTGCCGCACAGTGGCGAACTGGTGCTGCTCGTCGAAGACGAACCCAATGTCCGCCGCGTCATCCGCCAGCAACTGATCGATCTCGGCTACCCGGTCATCGAGGCCGAGGACGGCCAGCAGGCACTCGACATGATCGACCAGATCATCGATATCGCCATCGTCGTCAGCGACGTGATCATGCCCGGCGGCATCAATGGCCGCCAACTGGCCGAAACCGTGCAAACCCGCCGCCCCGACATGCGCATTGTGCTGATGAGCGGCTACACCGACGAAACCGACGCCGATGGCGCCAGCGACCTGCCGGTGCTCGCCAAGCCCTTCGTCCGCCAGGATCTGGCCCGTGCCCTGCTGCGCACCAAACAGGAGCGGACATGATGAAGCGCCTTTGCCCCTCTGCGGTCAAACCACTTTCAGGATGAGAGAAATGGAACCTGCCAAGCTGATCGCCATCGTCGAGGACGACCCGGATGTCGCCAAAATCATCGAGCAGGTGCTCGGCGACTTCGGTTTTCGTACCGTCTGGTGCCGCAGTGCCGGCGACCTGCTGCGCCGCCTGCGCCCGCTGGCGCCCGACCTGTGCATCATCGACCTCGGCCTGCCCGACATGGACGGCATCGAGGCCATGCAGCGCGTCCGGGCGCAATCGCCCTGCGGCATCCTGATCCTGACCGGCCGCGCCCACGTCAGCGACCGCGTGATGGGCCTCGAACTGGGTGCCGACGACTACGTGCTCAAGCCCTTCGAACCGCGCGAACTGGTCGCCCGCGTGCGCAGCATCGTCCGCCGCCGCGAAGGCAACGAGGCACCGGCCCGGCAGATCGCCGAATTCAGCGGCTGGCGCTTCAATCTCGGCAACAACCGCCTGATCT
This sequence comes from uncultured Dechloromonas sp., assembly GCA_964507585.1. GTDB lineage: Bacteria > Pseudomonadota > Gammaproteobacteria > Burkholderiales > Rhodocyclaceae > Azonexus. The sequence goes on along the minus strand of CAZDRS010000041.1, from coordinate 13,435 downwards.
CGCCCAATGGCGAGGAACACGCGCTGAGTACCGCCGAATCGGAACTACTCAAGGTCTTCGTCAATAACCCCAATCGCATCCTGCAGCGCGAAAAGCTGATGGGCACCCGCGACCTGGCGCCGACCGACCGCGCCATCGACGTCCGCATCTCCCGCCTGCGCCGCAAGCTGGAGCCGGATGCCGACAGCCCGGCCTTCATCAAGACAGTCTATGGTGCCGGCTACCTGTTCCTGGCCACCGTCACCTGGTCGGGCGACAACGCCTGAAATCCGCTCCCGCAATCCGATTCAAAATTTGACATATACCCCGGAATAAACTATTATTTTTGTTGATTTTATAGAGTTTCTGCATTTCCCGTAGCCATGCGGTTCGCGCGGCGGCGAATCGTTCAGGGGTAAGCATTGCCATGCGCATCAATCGGCCTGTCACCGAGCACGAAGTCGAACTGCGGGATGATCACCTGATCATTTCCCGCACCGATGCCAATAGCCATATTGTCTTCGTCAATCCGGACTTCATCGAGGTCAGCGGCCATAGCGAAGCCGAGTTGATCGGCCAGCCGCACAACATCGTGCGCCACCCCGACATGCCACCGGCCGTCTTTGCCGACATGTGGCGCGACATCCAGTCCGACCGCCCCTGGGTGGGCCTGATCAAGAATCGCTGCAAGAATGGCGACTATTACTGGGTCGAGGCACATGTCACGGCCATGCACGAAGGTGGCCAGCTCACCGGCTACATGTCGATGCGCCGCAAGCCGACGCGCCAGCAGATCGCTGCCGCCGAAGCCAACTACGCCGCGCTGCGCGATCCGGCACGCTCCGACTTGCGCTTCGAACACGGCAATATTATCCGCCGCAGCGCCTGGGGAGCGGCACTCGGTCACCTGGGCGATGCTTCGCTCGGCGCCAAGTTCCTGCTCGCCTCCCTGCTCGCCGCCATCGTCATCCTGCTGGTTGGCAGCCACTTCATCGGCAAGCACGTCACCCGCACCCTGGATGACAACGTCCGTCAACAACTCAGCCACGATGTCGCACTACTCCGTGCCGCCGTTTCCTCACGCATCGAAAACGCCAATTTCGAAGCCGACGAACACACCAAAATCGTCACCCAACTGCTCCAGGTGCAACTGGGCGGTACGTCGCGCGTCGACCGCCAGGGCCTTGATGCACTGCTCGCCAACCCGGCCCGCCTGGTCGACATCGAACGCTATCTGAAAGAGCTGCGCGCCGCCGGCACCATCTTTTTTCTTGGCCCCCAAGGTTTCCAGCGCCGAATCAGCACCGTACCTGACGAAAAGGGACAGTCTTCAGTAGGCACCTACCTGGGCGCCGACCACCCGGCCAACAACATGTTGCTTGCTGGCCAGCCCTATGTCGGTCAGTCCTATGTCTTCGGGCGGCATTACATCGCCCATTACACACCGCTCTTCGACAAAGCCGGCAGCGTTATCGGTGCCATTGGCATCGGCATCGACATCGCCGAGCAACTGGCTCCGCTCAAGACACAAATTCGTACCATGCGCGTCGGCAACAGCGGCTACTACTACATCGTCGATGCGACCCCCGGCGAGCACTACGGCCAACTGATCCTGCACCCCTTCAAGGAAGGCAGCAGCCTGCGCGATTTCCGCATCAACGAGACAGCGTATCTGGTCAGCGAAATGCTCCGCATGAAGCACGGCGAAATCAGCTATGCCTGGCAAAACGAGGAGGCCGGCGAACCGTTACCACGCAAGAAGCAGGTCTTTTTCGAGACCATGGACATGCCGCGCTGGATCATCGCCGGAGGCACTACCGTCGAGGAGTTCGGTTCCCTGGCGCAAAATGTCGTCTGGGCGGTCGTCCTGGGCGGCTTGCTGATGGCCGGCGTAATCCTCGCCACCGTCCTGCTCCTGCTCCGCAAGCTCGTGCTCAAGCCGCTGAATACCCAGGTCTTGCCCACCTTCGAGGACATTTCCGCCGGCCGCTTCGATACCCCGCTCGACATCCGGGGCAACGACGAAATCAGCCAGGTCATCCACGGCCTGGAAACCCTGCGCAACCGCCTGGCTTTCGACAACGACCGCGACCACACCCTTTCCAGCATGCGCGAAATCGCCCGCCTGGAGGCCGAAGCCATGGCCCAGGCCCGCACCGATTTCCTGGCCAAGATGAGCCACGAGATCCGCACCCCGCTCAACGGGGTCATCGGCCTCTCCCACCTACTGGCGCAAAGCCGCTTGCCGGCCCGCGAAACCGAATACGTACGCCGCATCCAGGGTGCCGGCAAACTGCTGCTCGCCCTGGTCAACGACGTGCTCGATTTTTCCAAGATCGACGCTGGCAGCCTGAACCTGGAAGAAGCCGACTTCGAACTCGACGACGTCCTCGACAACCTCTCCAGCCTGATGCGCAGCCGCGTCCAGGAAAAGAAGCTACGTCTCGAATACGTCGTCGCCCCCGACGTGCCACCCAGCTTCCGGGGCGATGCGCTGCGCCTGTCGCAGGTGCTGATCAACCTGGTCGGCAACGCCATCAAGTTCACCGCCGAGGGCGGCGTCACGCTCTACGTCAATTGCTACCGGCGCCCAGACGGCAAGGCCGAACTGAGCTTTCGCATCCAGGACACCGGGATCGGCATGAGCCCGGAACAGCAGGCCAGCCTGTTCCAGCCCTTCACCCAGGCCGACAACTCGGTCACCCGCAAGTTCGGCGGCACCGGTCTCGGCCTGGTCATCACCAAGCGCCTGGTCGAAATGATGGGCGGCTCCATCGGTATCGAGAGCACCCCACAGGTCGGCTCCACCTTCTCTTTCAGCGTACTGCTCGGCCTGGGTGAAAGCACCGTTCACACCGATCAGCCGCTCAGCTACCGGGTGCTGGTCGTCGATGACCAGAGCCTGGCCCGCACCGTGCTCAGCCGCCTGCTGCAAAAACATGGCTGCTCGGTCGAAACCGATGAATCGGGTAGTGCGGCACTATCCCGCCTGCGCTCGGACTCGCAGCCCTTCGACTGCATCATGGTCGACCTCAACATGCCCGGTATCGACGGCCTGGCGCTTGGCGGCATGCTGCGCTCCAAGCTCGGCAACGCCACGCGCCTGGTCATGGTCACCGCCGACAACCCACATGCCGCCGACCTGCGCGGCTCGCTCGACGTGTTCGACGAAATTGTCGAGAAACCGGTCACCTCGGCCCGCATCGGCGAAATCCTCAGCCACCTGCAACGCCAGCCGGAATGCCCGCTACCGACACCGCAAACCGTCGAAGCCGCGCCACTGGCCGGCCTGCACGTCCTGGTCGCCGAAGATGTGCCAACCAACCAGTTGATCATCCGCGACCTGCTCGAATCGCTGGGCGCCACCGTCCTGGTCTCCGATAACGGCCGCCTGGCAATCGAAGCGCTGGCTGCCAATGCCGAAGCCATCGACCTGATCCTGATGGACATCCAGATGCCGGAAATGGATGGCCTGGAGGCGACCCGGCGCATCCGGGCCGGCCGCGTCCGCGCTGACGTTCCGGTCATCGCGCTGACCGCCCACGCCCTCGACAACGAACGGCAAAAAGCCAGCGAAGCCGGCATGAGCGGCTTCCTGACCAAGCCGATCGAGCCGGAACAACTGCTCAAGACGATCCGCCAGCACGCCCCCAAGCTGCCGGCCAAGTCGCTGCCTGCCGCCGCACCGCAAACCGAACGCCCGGCCCGCCAAGCCACCTCGCCGGCCATACCGGCATCCTTCCCGGAAATCCCCGGCATCGACGTTGCCGACGGCTTGCGCCGCATGCTCAACAAGACCGCGCTTTACGAAAAAGTCCTGCGCGACTTCCATGCGCGCTTTACCGGCGAACCGGATCGTATCCGCCAGGCGCTTGCCAACGGCGAACGCGATACCGCCGCCCGCATGGCGCACAGCATCAAGGGCACCGGCGGCACCATCGGCGCCAAGGAGCTCTATCAGCTCGCCAAAAACCTGGAAGAAGCCATCAAGGCCGCGCTGCCCGAGCAGCCCGAACAACTCGCCACCTGCGAGAGCGAACTGGAAAAAGTGCTGAACGGCATCGCCGCCGCCCTGCCGCCGCGCTGAAAAACCTTACGGAAACGCTGCAACCATGTCATTCCCGCCAAGGCGGGAATCCAGGGGAATCGACTACCTGCCCCCACTCAAACCGGGGGCAGGATCTTCGTGGAACAAGCGCTTACTCGTCCTCGTCGTGCAACTGGAACTTGCTCGCCATCTGCAGTTGCACGTTGGGCGGCACGGCCGAGTAGCGGGCGAATTCGATGGTATAGCTGCCCTGGCCGCCGGTCAGTGACTTCAGGCGCGACTGGTAGTCGTTCAGCTCGGCCAGCGGCACCTCACCACTGATCGCCGCCATGCCGTGCCCGCGCCCGTCGGTTCCGGTGATGTGGCCGCGCCGGCTCGACAGGTCGCCGGTCAGGTCGCCGATGGCGCCTTCCGGCACGACGATCTCGATGCTGACAATCGGCTCCAGCACAATCGGCTTGGCACCGCGCACCGCCTCGACCAGCGCCTTGCGCGCCGCAATGGTGAAGGCCACTTCCTTGCCATCGACGGCATGCGTCTTGCCGTCAAAAACGGTGACCTTGATGTCCTCGACCTCATAGCCGGCCACCACGCCGCCTTCCAGGCCCTGACGAATCCCCTTCTCGACGGCCGCCATGAAGACGCCCGGGATCACCCCGCCCTTTACCGCATCGACAAACTCGAAACCCTCGCCGCGTGCCTTCGGCTCGATGCGCAGATGCACCTCGCCGAACTGCCCGGCACCGCCCGACTGCTTCTTGTGGCGGTACATCGCCTCGCCGTTGCCGGTGATCGTTTCACGGTAGGGAATGCGCGGCGGCTTGGTATCGACCTCCAGCTTGTACTGGCCGGCCATCTTGGCCAGCTTGGCCTTGAGGTGAATTTCGCCCAAGCCGCGGATGACCGTTTCGTTGCTGGTCGGATGACGTTCGATGACGAAGGTCGGGTCTTCCATGGCCAGCTTGCCGAGAATGTCGAACAGGCGCTGCTCATCGCCCTTCTTCCGGGTCTCGACCGCCAGACCGGCCATCGGCTTGGGAAACTCCAGCGGCACCAGGTGGATATGATCCTCGTCGTGCGAGTCATGCAGCACGCTGTCGAACTCGATTTCGTCGACCTTGGCGACGGCGCCAATGTCGCCCGGCAGCAACTCATCGACTTCCACCGTGTCCTTGCCCTGCAACTGGTACAGGTGAGCCACCTTGATCGGCCGCTTGCCATCGCCGACAAACAATTGCATGTCCTTCTTCATGGTGCCCTGATGCACGCGGAAAATGCCGATCTTGCCCATGTACGGGTCGGCAATTACCTTGAAGACGTGGGCCAGCACGTGCTTGCCGGCATCCGGATCAGCCTGGAAGGCTTCCGTCACGCCGCCCGGCTCGCCCTTGTAGAAGGGCGGCGGATTGCCTTCGGCCGGGTTCGGCGCCAGCGAAGCCAGCACATGCAGCAATTCCTTGATGCCGGCCCCGGTCTTGGCCGAGGTGAACAGAATCGGAATCAGATGCCCCTCGCGCAATGCCTTCTCGAAAGGAGCATGCAGCGCTGCAGTGCTCGGATCGGCCCCATCCTCGAGGTACTGCGCCAGCAGGTCTTCGTCTTCCTCGACGATCTGGTCGATCAGCGCCCGGTGCGCCGCGGCCACCGACTCGAAATCGGCATCGCCGGCATCGTGTTCGAGCACCTCGACAACGTCGGCCGCCCCATGCGCCGGCAGGTCGAGCAGCATGCACTGCTTGCCGAAGCGCTCGCGAATGTCGGCCACCAGGCCCGGCAGGTCGAGGTTGTCGGCGTCGATCTTGTTGATGACGATCATCCGGCACAGCTTGCGCTCGGCGGCATAGCGCATCATGCGCTCGGTCATCAGCTCGACGCCGGTCTGGGCATTGATGACGACCAGCGCCGTATCGACCCCAGCCAGCGCAGCAATGGACTGGCCGGCGAAATCCGGGTATCCCGGCGTATCGATCAGGTGAACATGGGTGTCTTCGTAGCCAAAATTCATCACCGCCGAATTCAGGGAGTGGCCGGCTTCCTTTTCCTGCGGGTCGGCATCGCCCACGGTGCTGCCCTTGTCGACACTGCCCTTGGCGGCAATGGCGCCGGTCGCAAACAGCAGGGCTTCCGCCAGGCTGGTCTTGCCGGCGGCACCATGGCCGACCAAGGCAACAGAACGAAGGGCCTCGCTAGTGTATTTGGACATCTTGTTCTCCCTGAACAAATGAAAATCAGTGCTGGTTACCGATTCTTAGCCGCCTCGATCGCCTCTGCGGCCAGTTTTTCAGCAAAATGCGGCCCGAGGCCCAGAATCAGCCCCGTCGCCACCGCCACCAGGGCGACGCCGAGGATCAGTTGAATCGCCTGGCGACGAAACTCCGATCCGCGGCTCAACGCAAACCATACGGGCCCGATCACCGGCAACAGCAATACCGGCAAACCGGTCTTCAAGCCGAAACTGAAAGCCGCCGGCACGGTAGCGATGTAGCCGGCCAGCAATAACACGCCACCCGCTGCCAAGGACAGCGTCGAGGCGACGGCAAATGCCATGAAACCCCAATCCATTATTTCTTCACCTTCTGCGGACGTTGCCAGCCGGTCAGGCTCATCTGCTTGGCCCGCGACACGGTCAGCGCATCGGCCGGCGCATCCTTGGTCAGCGTCGTACCGGCACCCAGCGTCGCCCCCCGGCCAACGCGAACCGGCGCCACTAGTTGCGTATCGGAACCGATGAACACGTCATCCTCGATCACCGTCAAATGCTTGTTGGCACCATCGTAGTTGCAGGTAATGGTACCGGCGCCGACATTAACGCGCTGGCCGATCTCCGCGTCGCCGATGTAGGCCAGGTGATTGGCCTTCGACTGCGCGGCGATCTTGCTCTTCTTGACCTCGACGAAGTTGCCGATATGCACCTCGGGGCCGAGTTCGGTACCCGGTCGCAGACGGGCGTAGGGGCCGAGCACGCCGTCCGGCCCGATTACCGCATCCTCGAAGTGGCAGAAAGCGGCGATCCGCGTTCCCGCCCCGACCTTGACGTTCTTCAACACGCAGTAAGGCCCGACCTCGACCGCGTCGCCCAACGCTACCGTGCCCTCGAACACGCAGCCGACATCGATGGCCACATCCCGCCCGTGGTGCAGTTCGCCCCGCACGTCGATACGGGCCGGATCGGCCAGGCGCACGCCGGCGACCAGCAATTGATCGGCCAGGTTACGCTGATGCTGGCGCTCCAGTTCGGCCAGCTGCACCTTGCTATTCACCCCCAGGACTTCCCACTCGCCTTCCGGCTGCGCGGTACGCACCGGCAGCCCCTCGGCGACGGCGAGCGCCACGATGTCGGTCAGGTAATACTCGCCCTGGGCGTTATCGTTCTTCAACTTGCCTAGCCAATCGGCCAGGCGGGCCGTCGGCATGGCCATGATGCCGGTGTTGATCTCGCAGATCGCCTTTTCCTCGGCGCTCGCATCCTTCTGTTCGACAATACGCTGCACCTTGCCGGCCGCATCGCGCACGATCCGTCCATAGCCGGTCGGATCGGCCAGATCGACCGTCAGGATGGCCAAGCCATCCTTGCCGGCCTGCAGCAGACGGCGCAGCGTCTCGACCGTGGTCAGCGGCACATCGCCGTAGAGCACCAGCGTCTGCGCCGCATCGCCCAGTTGCGGCACGGCCTGCGCCACCGCATGGCCGGTACCCAGTTGCTGAGCCTGCTCGGCCCATGACAAATCCTCCGCCGCCAGCGTCGCGCGAACAACTTCGCCGCCGTGGCCATAGACAACGATCAGTTTTTCCGGCGCCAACTGGCGCGCCGTATCGATGACATGCTGGGCCAGAGGCTTGCCGGCAATCGGGTGGAGCACCTTGGGCAGGTTGGAATGCATGCGCTTGCCCTGGCCGGCAGCGAGGATGACGATGTTCATGGTTTTTTCTTCAATTGGATGACGGCCACTCGGCCGGTGGGGTTCAGGCGATCTTCTTTTGCTCCTGGCCGCCGAGAATGTCGGCGAGGATCGCCTTGCCGCGCGCCGAGACAAACCAGTGGAGGACATTCTTGTCGTTGATGCGGGTTTCGATAACCCCCATCGCCTTCATGGTGGTCAGTCGCTGGCTGACGAAATCGCGGGCCAGGCCGGTGCTCTCGCAAATAGCCGCCAGGTTGCCGTAGACGAAGCTCTCCTCGGCCAAGGCGCGGAGGATTTCGACGTCGTTGTAGGAAAGGACTTCCCTGAGATCGGGTTCGGCCAGCTTGACCGGCTCCGCCTCGGGCCTGACCGGAATAAGCGGCTCGTCGCGCTTCTGCTGCTTCAGGTGCCCGACCTCGCGGCGAACCTGGTCGATCTGCCCCATCAGCCGTTGCACCATGTTCTCGAACAGGCGGCGGGAGGCGACGACGTAAATCAGGCAGAAGCCGGCGAAGACGTAGAAATCGACCGGCTTGGTGCGCGCCCCTTCGAGCAGGGTGCTGGAAATCATGTTCAGGAACAGCGGCACGGTCAGCGCGGCGACGACGCCGAATACCGGGTACTTGACCCAGTCTCGGCGAGCCGGCTCACCCTGCCGGTCGGCCAGGAAGTAGTTAGCGAAGCCGCCGAGAATGCCGGCAACGACCATGATGGCCAGGATGAGCAGCATGTGCCCGTCGAGCGTTCCGCTCGGAGTCGTCACCTGCAGCGCAGGTTGCAGATCAGCCGACATAAGTCCCCCTAGTGATCATTATGCATTTTCACACGATTGCGGCGGGCTGTCGAAGGCTGAACGCGGCCTCCGGCGGCCGAATGCTACGGTCGGCTGTATTTCCTGGCCAAAATAAAAAACCCCGCGGGCCTTCCGGCCGGCGGGGTTTTTCGGAGTCGCTTGCGGTTCAGCGCGGCAGGATGGTCGAACCCATCAGGAAGGCATCGACCTCGCGGGCAGCCTGGCGACCCTCGCGGATCGCCCAGACCACCAGCGACTGGCCACGACGCACGTCACCGGCGGCATAGACACCGGCAACATTGGTCTTGTAGCAACCCTCGCCATCGGTCGTCGCCTTGGCATTGTTGCGCGCATCCTTCTCGACACCGAAGGCATCGAGCAGCGAACCGACCGGATTGACGAAGCCCATGGCCAGGAAAGCGGCATCGCACGGCAGTTCGAATTCGGAACCGGCCACTTCGGCCATCTGGCCGCCCTGCCATTCGACGCGCACGGCCTTCAGCGCCTTGACGTTGCCCTTGCCGTCCTCGATGAACTCCTTGGTAGCCACGGCAAATTCACGCACCGTAGCGCCTTCCTTGTGGGAAGAGGAAGTACGCATCTTGAGCGGCCAGTACGGCCAGACCAGCGGCTTGTCTTCCTGCTCCGGCGGGGCCGGCATCAGTTCGAACTGGGTAACCGAGGCAGCGCCGTGGCGGTAGCTGGTGCCGACGCAGTCGGAACCGGTATCGCCGCCGCCGATGACGATGACGTGCTTGCCCTTGACGTTGATCGGGTTCTTGACGCCCTGCTGGACTTCCTTGTTCTGCGGAATCAGGAATTCCAGCGCAGCGTAAACGCCCTTGAACTGGCGGCCCGGTACCGGCAGATCGCGCGGCACTTCCGAACCGGCGGCGAGGATCACCGCATCGAAGTCCTTCTTCAGCTGTTCGGCGGAAACCGTCTCGGTCGCATCGTTGTTGATGCCGGCCGGGATGTTCTTGTCGCCGACGATAACCTTGGTCTTGAAGGTGACGCCTTCGGCCTGCATCTGCGACACACGGCGGTCGATCACCGACTTGTTCAGCTTGAAGTCCGGGATACCGAAACCGAGCAGGCCGCCGATACGGCTGGACTTCTCGAATACGGTCACGTCATGGCCGACGCGCGCCAGCTGCTGGGCTGCAGCCATGCCGGCCGGGCCGGAACCGACGATGGCAACCTTCTTGCCGGTCTTGACGGCGGCCGGCTGCGGCACGACCCAGCCCATTTCCCAGCCCTTGTCGATGATGAAATGCTCGATCGACTTGATGCCCACCGGCGCGGCATTGATACCCAACGTACAGGCAGCCTCGCAGGGAGCCGGGCAGATACGGCCGGTGAAATCCGGGAAGTTGTTGGTGGAGTGCAGCACATCGAGCGCCTGCTTCCAGTTGCCCTTGTAAACCAGATCATTCCAGTCCGGAATGATGTTGTTCACCGGGCAGCCGTTGTTGCAGAACGGAATGCCGCAATCCATGCAGCGTGCGCCCTGCGTCTTGGCCTGGTCGTCAGACAGGGTCTGGACGAACTCCTTGTAATGCGTCAGGCGCTTTTCGACCGGTTCGTAGCCTTCTTCCAGGCGTTCGAACTCCAGGAATCCAGTCGGCTTGCCCATTATGCGGCCTCCTTCTGTGCAGCAGCGGCCAGCTCGGTGAGCGCCCGCTTGTACTCGTGCGGATAGACTTTGACGAACTTCTCGCGATAGGCATCCCAGTTGGCCAGGATGGCCTTGGCGGTCTTGCTGCCGGTGTATTCGGCGTGACGGGTAATCAACTCCTTGAGCTGGGTTTCGTCAGCCGTACCACCGTGCATCGGCTCGTCGGTAGGTTGGCGATTGGCCGGCAGCACCTTCTCGAGAGCGACCTGAGCCAGGTTGCAACGATTCTTGAAGGAGCCGTCCTCGTCCAGCACGTAGGCGATACCACCCGACATACCGGCGGCGAAGTTGCGACCGGTCATGCCCAACACGACCACCGTACCGCCGGTCATGTATTCGCAACCGTGGTCACCCACGCCTTCGACGACCGCCGTACCGCCGGAGTTACGAACGCAGAAGCGCTCGCCACCGACGCCAGCGAAGAAGGACTCGCCTTCGGTCGCACCGTACATGACGGTGTTGCCGACGATGATGTTCTGCTGCGTATCGCCACGGAAATCGGCATTCGGCTTGATGATGATGCGGCCACCCGACAAGCCCTTGCCGACGTAGTCGTTACCTTCGCCGGTCAGGTCGAGCGTCACGCCACGGGCCAGGAAGGCACCGAAGGCCTGGCCGGCGGTGCCGGTCAGCTTGACGTGGATGGTGTCGTCCGGCAGACCAGCCTGACCATAGCGGCGGGCCACTTCGCCCGACAGCATGGTGCCGCAGGTACGGTTGACGTTGATGATGGTCGTCTCGATCTGAACCTTCTGGCCCTTTTCGAGCGCCGGCTTGGCTTGTTCGATCAGCTTGTGGTCGAGCGCCTTCTCGAGACCGTGATCCTGGCCTTCGGTATGGCGACGCGGCACGTCGGCCGGCACGTTTGGCTGGAAGAAGACCTTGGTGAAGTCCAGGCCCTTGGCCTTCCAATGGTCGATACCAGCACGCATGTCGAGCAGGTCGACACGGCCGACCAGATCGTCGAACTTGCGGATACCGAGCTGGGCCATGATCTCGCGGGCTTCCTCGGCAACGAAGAAGAAGTAGTTCACGACATGCTCAGGCTGGCCCGAGAAACGCTGGCGCAGCACCGGATCCTGGGTGGCGACGCCGACCGGGCAGGTGTTGAGGTGGCACTTGCGCATCATGATGCAGCCTTCGACAACCAGCGGTGCGGTGGCGAAGCCGAACTCATCGGCGCCGAGCAACGCGCCGATGACAACGTCGCGGCCGGTCTTCATCTGGCCGTCGACCTGGACGCGGATACGCGAACGCAGGCGGTTCAGCACCAGGGTCTGCTGGGTTTCGGACAGGCCGAGTTCCCACGGCGTACCGGCATGCTTGATCGAGGATACCGGCGAAGCGCCCGTACCGCCGTCGAAGCCGGCGATCACGACGTGATCGGCCTTGGCCTTGGCAACACCGGCGGCAACCGTACCGACACCGACTTCCGACACCAGCTTGACCGAGATCGAAGCCTGGGAATTGGCGTTCTTCAGGTCATGGATCAGCTGGGCCAGATCCTCGATGGAGTAGATATCGTGGTGCGGCGGCGGCGAGATCAGGGTGACGCCCGGCACCGAGTGACGCAGCTTGCCGATGTACTCGGAAACCTTGGTACCCGGCAGCTGGCCGCCTTCGCCCGGCTTGGCGCCCTGGGCCATCTTGATCTGGATCTGGTCGGCATTGACCAGATATTCGGTGGTCACGCCAAAGCGGCCGGAGGCGACCTGCTTGATGGCGGAACGCAGCGAATCGCCTTCCTTGAAGGTGTAGTCACGCTCGATACGCGTCTTGCCAACGACTTCCGACAGGGTCTGGCCAGCCTTCAACGGCATGAAGCGCTTGGCGTCTTCGCCGCCTTCACCGGTGTTCGACTTGCCGCCGATACGGTTCATGGCGATGGCCAGCGTGGTGTGCGCTTCGGTCGAGATCGAGCCGAGCGACATGGCGCCGGTGGCGAAACGCTTGACGATTTCCTTGGCCGGCTCGACTTCGTCGAGCGGGATCGGCGCGCCTTGCGGCTTGAATTCGAACAGGCCGCGCAGGGTCAGGTGACGCTTGGTCTGATCGTTGATCAGCTTGGCGTATTCCTTGTAGGTCTCGTACTTGCCGGAGCGGGTCGAGTGCTGCAGCTTGGCGATGGAATCCGGCGTCCAGACGTGCTCTTCACCACGGGTACGGAAGGCGTATTCGCCGCCGGCATCGAGCATGTTGATGAGCACCGGATCAGCCGAGAAGGCTTCCTTGTGCAGACGGATGGCTTCCTCGGCCACCTCGAAGACACCGATACCTTCGATGTTGGACGGGGTGCCGGTGAAGTACTTCTCGACGAATTCCTTCTGCAGGCCGATGGCTTCGAAGATCTGCGCACCGGTGTAGGACATGTAGGTCGAGATGCCCATCTTGGACATGACCTTGCACAGGCCCTTGCCGATGGCCTTGATGAAGTTCTTGGTGAACTTCTCGGCCTTCTCGGCATCGCCCTTGGCCAGGGATTCGATGGTTTCCAGTGCCAGGTACGGATGCACGGCTTCGGCACCGTAACCGCCGAGCAGCGCGAAGTGATGCACTTCGCGCGCCGAACCGGTCTCGACAACCAGGCCGGCACTGGTACGCAGGCCCTTCTTGACCAGATGCTGGTGGATGGTCGAGGTAGCCAGCAGGGCCGGGATGGCAACCTGTTCGGCGCTAACCTTGCGGTCGGAGACGATCAGGATGTTGGCGCCCGAACGCACGGCATCCTCGGCATCGGCGGCCAGCGAAGCCAGACGGGCTTCGATGCCGTCCTTGCCCCAGGCCACCGGGTAGCAGATATCCAGCTCGAAGGAGCGGAACTTGCCGGAGGTGTACTTCTCGATATTGCGCAGCTTCTCGATCTCGGCGCAGGTCAGCACCGGCTGCGACACTTCGAGACGGATCGGCGGGTTGATATCGTTGGTGTTCAGCAGGTTCGGCTTCGGGCCGATGAAGGACACCAGCGACATGACCAGCTCTTCGCGGATCGGGTCGATCGGCGGATTGGTCACCTGGGCGAACAGCTGCTTGAAGTA
>CAZDRS010000040.1:11671-16035 GCA_964507585.1 uncultured Dechloromonas sp. | reverse complement strand
GCATGAACAGGATGAAGGCCCCGACACCCCAGGTCGAGAAGAAATCAGCGATCTGTTCCTCGTTGAACCCGAATACGGTGCCTCCCATCGCTTAGCCCTTCTTCTTGGCGGCCGGTTTCTTGGCAGCAGCCGGCTTGGCCGCAGCCTTCACCGGAGCAGCCGCAACCGCCTTCTTGGCAACCGGCTTTTTCACAGCCGCCTTGACCTCGGCTTTTGCCGGTGCGGCCTTGGCCGGGGCCGCCTTCTTGGCAGCAGGCTTTGCCGCAGCCTTGGCAACCGGCTTGGCAACGGCAGCCTTCTTCGGCGCAGCGGCCTTCTTGGCAGCCGCCGGCTTGCCTTCCTTCTTGGCACGCAGGTTGGCGGCAATCCGCATGCGCAGGGCGTTCAGCTTGATGAAGCCGCCAGCATCGCGCTGGTCGTAGGCGCCCGCGTCGTCCTCAAAGGTGGCGATGGTCGAGTCAAACAGCGAATCGGTCTTCGAATCGCGGCCAACGACGATGACATTGCCCTTGTACAGCTTCAGGCGCACGGTACCGTTCACGTTTTCCTGGGTGTGGTCGATCAGCACCTGCAGCGCCTTGCGCTCCGGGCTCCACCAGTAGCCGTTGTACACCAGGCTGGCGTAACGCGGCATCAGGTCGTCCTTGAGGTGGGCGACTTCGCGATCCAGCGTGATCGATTCGATGGCGCGGTGGGCGCGCAGCAGGATGGTGCCACCCGGGGTTTCGTAGCAGCCGCGCGACTTCATGCCGACGTAGCGGTTCTCGACCAGGTCGAGACGGCCGATGCCGTGCTTGCCGCCCAGTTCGTTGAGCAGGGCCAGCACCTCGTGGGCCTTCAGCTTCTTGCCATTGACGGCAACGACGTCGCCCTTGGCGAATTCGAGATCGAGGTACTCGGCCTTGTTCGGCGCCTTTTCCGGCGATACCGTCCAGCGCCACATCGACTCCTCGGCTTCGGCGGCCGGGTCTTCCAGATGGCGGCCTTCGTAGGAAATGTGCAGCAGGTTGGCGTCCATCGAGTACGGGGAGCCGCCCTTTTTGTGCTTCATGTCGATTTCGATGCCATGCTTCTCGGCATAGGCCATCAGCTTTTCGCGCGACATCAGATCCCATTCACGCCACGGGGCGATGACCTTGATGCCCGGCTTCAGCGCATAGGCGCCCAGTTCGAAACGAACCTGGTCGTTGCCCTTGCCGGTTGCGCCATGGCAGATGGCATCGGCACCGGTTTCGTTGACGATCTCAACCAGGCGCTTGGCGATCAGCGGGCGGGCGATCGAGGTACCGAGCAGGTACTCGCCTTCGTAAACCGTGTTGGCGCGGAACATCGGGAAGACGAAGTCGCGGACGAACTCCTCGCGAACGTCGTCGATGTAGATGTTCTTCGGCTTGATACCGGCCTTCAGGGCCTTGGCACGCGCCGGTTCCAGTTCTTCACCCTGGCCGAGGTCGGCCGTGAAGGTGACGACTTCGCACTTGTAAACATCCTGCAACCACTTCAGGATGACCGAGGTATCCAGACCGCCCGAATAGGCCAGCACAACCTTCTTGATATCGCTCATTTGCGTTCCCTTTATTGCGATTGAATCTTGCCGAGAAGGAGATATTCCATCAGGGCCTTTTGTACATGCAGACGATTCTCTGCCTCATCCCACACCACCGACTGCGCCCCGTCGATCACCTCGGCCGTTACTTCCTCGCCACGATGGGCCGGCAGGCAATGCATGAACAGCGCCTCCGGGTTGGCCACGGCCATCATCTCGGCATCGACGCACCAGTCGGCAAATGCCTTCATGCGTGCCTCGTTCTCGGCCTCGTAACCCATCGACGTCCATACGTCGGTGGTCACCAGATCGGCGCCGCGACAGGCATCCATCGGGTCGGCAAATACTGCGAAGTGCGAGGCATCGACGCCGGCGATCAGCTCCGGCTGCAGTTCATAACCCGGCGGCGTCGACACATGCACCTTGAAATCCAGCACCTGGGCCGCTTGCAGCCAGGTATTGCACATATTGTTGGCATCGCCGACCCAGGCCACGGTCTTGCCCTGGATACAGCCACGATGCTCGATGTAGGTGTAGATGTCGGCGAGTATCTGGCACGGGTGATATTCGTTGGTCAGGCCATTGATGACCGGCACGCGCGAATTGGCGGCAAAGCGCTCAATGATCTCCTGCTCGAAGGTGCGGATCATCACGATGTCGCTCATGCGCGAAATCACCTGCGCCGCATCCTCGACCGGCTCACCGCGCCCCAGCTGTGAATCACGCGTATTCAGGTAGATCGCCGAGCCGCCCAGCTGCTGCATGCCGGCCTCGAATGACAGGCGGGTTCGCGTGCTGGCCTTCTCGAAGATCATCACCAGCGTACGGTCGGAAAGCGGCCAGTACTTTTGGTAGGACTTGAACTGGTTCTTGATCCAGCTCGTACGCTCGAAAACATACTCGAACTCGTCGCGGCTGAAATCCTTGAATTGCAGAAAGTGTTTGATTGCCATGATCAAGCCGCCAGGAAATCCTTGATCAGCGGAGCCGTACGCTCCACCAGTTCCCGCGCATCGCTATCGCTGAAAATCAGCGGCGGCAGGAAACGAACGATGGTTTCGGAGGTGACGTTGATCAGCAGGCCCTGAGCCAGCGCCTTGGTGACCAGTTCACCGCATGGCCGATCCAGTTCGATACCGATCATCAGGCCGTGACCACGAATATCGACCACGCCCTTGACGCCGGCCAGCGCCTCGCCAAACAGCTGGCGAATCAAGGCACCGATCCGGGCAGCATTGTCCAGCAGACCATCCTCTTCCATGACCGCAATCGTCGTCAGCGCCGCAGTCGACACCAGCGGATTACCGCCGAAGGTCGAACCATGGTTGCCCGGCCCGAACAAGCCAGCCGCCTTGCCACCCGCCATGCAGGCGCCAATCGGCACGCCGGAGCCCAGGCCCTTGGCTAGAGTAGCAATATCCGGCAGCACACCAGCCTGCTGAAAGCCAAACCACTTGCCGGTACGCCCCATACCACATTGGACTTCATCACAGATCATCAGCCAGTCATGCACATCGCACAACTCGCGTACGCCGCGGTAATAACCCGGATCAGCCAGATGAATGCCGCCCTCGCCCTGGATGATTTCCAGCATGACGGCAACGATGTTCTTGTGGTGCTCGGCAACCGTCTTGATTGCCTCCAGATCGCCATAAGGCACCCGCACGAAACCGGAGACCAGGGGCTCGAAGCCAGCCTGCGCCTTGCGATTGCCGGTCGCCGACAGCGTCGCCATGGTACGACCATGGAAAGCCTTTTCCATGACGATAACGGTGGGCAGCTCGATCCCCTTCTTGTGCCCGAAGAACCGCGCCAGTTTGATCGCCGCTTCATTCGCCTCGGCACCGGAGTTGCCGAAGAAGACCTCGCTCATGCCCGACAACGCACACAGCTTGTCCGCCAACTGCTCCTGCTCCTGAATGCGATACAGATTGGAGGTGTGCAGCATTCGACCGGCCTGGGCCGCAATCGCCGCCACCAGCTTGGGGTGGGCGTGACCCAGGGTCGAAACGGCAATCCCGGACAGGGCATCCAGATATTCCTTGCCCTCGGTATCGGTAATCCGGCAGCCATTGCCATGACTGAAAGTCACCGGCAACCGGGCGTAGGTAGGCATGACATGCGACATGAGGCAACCTCATAAAACGAAAACGGCGGCAATCGCCGCCGAAACGACCGCCACTTGCCGGCCAGATGCGCCCACGCAAGCAACAGAAAGCTGAATTTTATGAAAAAAACAGGGCCTTGTATAGAACGCCCCCTGGCCGGAACACCCGGCCAAGCACCACCTGAACGCCGTAATTATGGAAAGCGCAATCGCTTCTGCTAGAATGCGCCCACGCAAGGTCGTACCGCCCGCAAACGCAGAGTAGAACAATGACAAACCTAGAATCGACCACATTCATCATTGTTGGCCTCACCAAGGAAGGACGAAAATTTCGCCCCAGCGATTGGGCTGAGCGCCTATGCGGCGTAATGTCCGCCTTCGGTGCCGAACGCAAGATGAAATACTCACCTTACGTTGGCCCTGGCGACTATAACGGCGAAAAAGCCGTATTCGTCGACGGCCGACTCGGCGAACTGGAGCCCATGGCGTACCGCTTCATGCTCAACTTCGCCCAGGACAACGACCTGCAGATCGTCGATGGCGTCTGCTCCATCGATGACCGAAAATAAGCACTGCAACACAAATCAGCATAAACAAAAAAGGCGCCCGAAGGCGCCATTTTTATTGGATCGATCCAGCTAGATCAGGCAGCAGCAAGCGCCTTGATCTGAGCAGACAGGCGGCTCTTGGTACGAGAAGCCTTGTTCTTGT
>CAZDRS010000040.1:0-11571 GCA_964507585.1 uncultured Dechloromonas sp. | reverse complement strand
AGCGCCTTGATCTGAGCAGACAGGCGGCTCTTGGTACGAGAAGCCTTGTTCTTGTGGATGATCTTCTTGTCGGCAATGCGGTCGAGCACTGCGACGGACTGCTGGAAGACGCCCTGTGCGGCGGCTTTATCACCAGCATCGATCGCCTGACGCACGCGCTTGATCGCGGTGCGCAGGGTCGAACGCAGGCTGGCGTTGTGGGAGCGCTGCTTGTCAGCTTGACGGGCGCGCTTGCGGGCTTGTGCGCTATTGGCCATGAAAAAATCCAAAAATAAAACCTGAAAGAGAGACTATAACAGGCAAGCCCCCTCTGCACAAGTAGCCTTCTGCAATTTGTAAAACTCATCGCATAAACCTCTCTTTTGCAGAATAAGGATTTCCTAGCAGTTCATCCCTGCTGGGTGGCGACAATCGAATACGCATACGACTCCTCACCTCAACCCCTGCAAGCATACCCGGCGCAAATTCCACGCCCTTGAAGCGAGCAACAGCCTCTTCGACAATGAAATCCGGCAACGATGCCCCCAAATTCAAAACCTCGTCAACACGGCCCGACGAAGATATCAACAACATTAGTTCGACTTCTCCGACCAAACCAACCATTCCCCGAAAATTTACTTTTGTATCAATGGCTGTCCGTGGCTTAGGTGGACGGTCAAGCAGTGTTGTTGGCAGATAATCGTCGATGGACAATGGAACAAACGATGCCAAATCAGGAGTATTTGTAACGTTGGCCCCATGGGCATCAGTTCGCCCCCCCCATCCCCGCCCCTCTACCCCTGACAATATCTGCTCAGAGTGAGCGCCATGCAAGACTGACGATTCTGAAATAGCTGAAGAGTTTGCAGCCGGCAAGGAAACCACCTGCAACACACTTTTCCCAGACATACCAGCCCGAAAAAAAGAATAGCCAAACGAATCAAGCAAAGCAGCATGAATTAGCATTGACAGGCCAAAGCTGGCCCCTAACAAGAGTCTGTCAGACATGATGTAATTTTAGTGCCTCACTGTTTTTTTACTCCCACTTACCACAACCGTTTATCGGCTTGCCGCTCCCTTTTATCTCTGGCAGCTAAGATAAATGCGCCGCTATCCTTAATATGATAGAAAGGGGTGAATAGATGAGATCTCGTAGGCAATCTGGCTTTACATTGATTGAGTTGATGATGGTGATTGCCATCGTTGCCATTTTGGCAAAGTTGGCAGGCCCGAGCTTCCGCACCATGATGCTCAACAACCGCCTGGCAGCAGCCACCAATGACCTCCTCGTCGACTTGGCAGCGGCTCGTTCAGAGTCTGCTCGCCAAGGAAAACGAGTCACTCTGTGCATCAGTACCAACGGAACCTCCTGTACCACCGGAGCGGCCTGGCAAAGTGGGAGAATCATTTTCGTAGATGAGAGCACGTCCGGCACAACAGGAACAGTGGACTCTAACGAAACAGTTCTCCGGGTGACGCAACCCGACACACGCAGCAGCGTAACCATAACGGCATCTGGCTTTACAAATTCGAGCGGTAGCGCCACCACGAACTATATTCAATACCGCCCTTCAGGAGCCTTGAATTCAACAGCCACGGGCACGTTCACCCTATGTGACGAACGCACGGGAAATTTTGGTCGCACAGTTACAGTCACAGCAACCGGGCGTGCTGTTTTAACCTCTTCCACCGCTAGCTGCTCATGAAAGCAAATATTCAGTCGTATCGTGGTTTTACCATGATGGAGGTATTGGTAACCATCGTGATCGTTGCATTCGGATTACTTGGGCTAGCAAGCCTAGTGCTAAAGGGACTGCAAGCCGGGGCTGATAGCCAAAATAGAACCATGGCAATCAAGCAAACATATGACATGGCGGACAGAATGCGTGCCAACATGTCAGGCGTGAAGGCAGGGGAGTATAACGACATCCACCCGTCTGGCACCTCGTGCTCGACCCTTCTTTCGGCTATTCGCACGGGTGGTTCAGGCAATCCACTCGTCAGCTATGTTGCCCCAACCACAACCTGCACGGGAACAGGTTCTACATACGACATCAACTGCTGGCAACTTGCAAATTCACAGCAACTGCCTAAGGGAGTGGGCGCCGTCTGCAAGGAGGCAAGCGAAAAATGGTATGCGGTTTTCATCTCCTGGGATGAAAACCGTTCAGCCGCGACCAACAAAACCTTCTGGATCACTTTTGAACCATGAAAACCATCGGCTATAAACCGCTTTTGAGTTCCTCCACTCTCAGCCAGCGTGGCTTAACCTTGGTTGAACTAATGGTTGCCATCACCATCGGCGTTTTTCTGACTGGTGCCGTTGCTGCCTTGTACGCCAACACACGCACTGGATTCGACTACTCCAACGAAGTAGCACGCATGCAAGAAAATGGACGTTTTGCACTTGAAGTGCTAAGCCGAGACATTCGAATGGCGGGTTATAACGGCTGCGGCCGCAACGTAAACACTGCCAATGTAGTGAATGGAGCCAGCGGCGACCCTATGCTCGATTTCTCCACCCCAATTCGCGGTTACGATGGTGGAAACAGCACCTTCCCCGCAGCCCTTACCAATGCAGGCGCACTCACCTCCTCCGACGCATTGATACTTATTGGCGGCAACAGTGACGATCTGGTAGTCAAATCGCATAACCCTCCCTCAGCACAAATTGACACCAATACGCATTCGATCAAGCCAGGGGAAATTCTTCTAATTACCGATTGCAGCAAGGCATCTATCTTTCAAATAACCGGCCCAACCAACAACAACAACAACGCAACCAATGTTGTACACAACACTGGCACAGGCACCCCCGGCAATTGCACTAAATTCTTGGGAGCAAGTTGCCCGAACTCGAGCTCCTATACCTACAAACCTGGTTCGCTCCTCATGCGCCTATCATCAAGCGCTTATTTCATTGGAAACTCATCACTTGGAGATGGCAGCCACTCCCTGTATGTATTGGAACTTGCCGGAACAACGGGAACACCCGGCGCCCGAGAATTACTCACCGGCGTCCATGACATGCAAATAAGCTATGGCCTTGATACTGATGGTGATTTTGACGTCAATAGCTTTACTACGGCAAATAACATCACCAACTGGGCTCAGGTCATTGCAGTCCGTGTGTCGCTAACAATGCGCTCATCAAAAACCAATATTTCGACAAGTCGTGAGGCACTGACAAAAGACTTCACGGAAACAGTTGTTGCCCGCAATCGAACCATGTAGCGATTGATATGAACGCACCAATTCAAGCCCCCTCGTCTTTTCCTTCTCAGCAGCGAGGTATCGTACTTGTTACTGCTGTAATGCTCATGCTCGTGCTGACGATTGTCGTTCTGTCGATGATGAGGACAGCCATTTTGGATGAGCGTATGGTTGCAAACAGCCGTGACTGGAACAATGCCTTCCAGGCAGCAGAGGCAGCTCTGCGGGATGCCGAACGCGAAATACTGACTGGTTCACGTTTTTCTGGTCAGACAGGATTTATCGCCGGTTGCAGCAGTGATGGCCTATGCCTTCCCAATACCTGTGCAAGTACAAGCAATTGTTCCCCCGTCTGGATACAACTCAACGATTCGGGATGGCTCACAGGCAGCGGCTCGTCAAAAAGCGTTACCTATGGTAGCCAAACCAGTGCGGCTACATTGCCTGGTTTCAGTGCACAACCACGATATATTGTTGAAGCTTTGAGCACAACAACTGCCGCTCCTTCTGCGAAGGTTTCCCCGGGAGGGAGCCTAACCAGCACCCTTTACCGCGTCACTGCCGTTGGATTTGGACTGAACACCAAGACTCGCGTCATGTTGCAGTCAACCGTCCGTCCGAACAAATAGATCGCACTTATTTTCACAGGATCGCGCCATGAACTCTCGCCCAATCCATCGCCCTCCGTATTCGGTCAATCTTGCCTGCTTAGTAGCCACGACTTCGTTACTAATGATTTGTCACGGAAGCCATGCCGCGAACCTAGCCACAGCACCGATGTTTATCACGGCAAGCCAGCCACCACTCATCATGCTGACCATGGCCCGTGATCACAAATTGTATTACGAGGCCTATAACGACTATTCGGATCTAAATGGCGATGGAACTATTGATGTTGGCTACAAACCTGCTATCGAATACTACGGCTATTTCGACTCCTATAAATGTTATTCATACAGCAATGGTATTTTTACCCCTGAGGCAATGAGTGATGTAACTGGTACTGCGTACAACAAAAAGTGCACAGGAACCGGGCGTAATAGCTGGTGGAGCGGTGACTTTCTGAATTACGTCACGACTTCGCGTATGGATGCGCTACGAAAAGTTTTGTATGGAGGGTATCGAAGTACAGATTCGACATCACAGACAATCCTGGAACGTAGCTTTATTCCTCAAGATGCCCATAGCTGGGGCAAGGAATATACGAGTGTAGCGAGAGATGGTTATGACATCAGCGATTACACGCCACTCTCTCTTCCTGCGACCGGAAAGCGCCATCTGTTTGCCAACGTAACGTTGACTGGCTACGGTCAGCCTCCGTTAATGCGGGTATTGGATAACAGCAGCTACCGAATTTGGGAATGGGTTTCTATTGAACGCCCTGTAGCTGGCACTGAATGCGCGACTGGAAATAACTCACGTGCAAACTGTGCGACCAGCAATACAACCTATACAGGAAGCCCCAACTCTGCTGCCGAGTTTCAAGCACTGATCGATCAATTTGCTACAAGTGGGCACCAGACTGGTGTTCAATCGGTATCCAACATCAATGCCAGTGGCACCAGCATCAATCCTTTTACAACAACAGACGACTATTACCTTGATGTCTTTCGAGGCTCGCTGACCGTATCTACAGCTGGTAGTTATACTTTTTCCGTAGATGGTGATGATGCTGTCGAACTCTGGATAGACGGTACCTTGGTGGTAGGTTGGTATGGCGGTCATGGCAGTTGTGGAAACAGTTCAACTTGCCGCGATGCTCACAAGGCGGATGTCACGTTAACTGCGGGAACACATAGTATTGAATTTCGCCATCAGGAACAGACGGGGGGCGAAGGTTGGTTCTTGTATTGGAGTGGCCCAGACAGCGGGAATATTTGGCAGATCGTACCCGCTGCCAAATTTAGCGGCCTAACCCAAACGTTTTACGATGTCATCAATTCATCATCCCAGATGACGGACTACAACGTTCGTGTTGAGGTATGCAAAACCATCAGCGGACTTGGCTCCGATGTATATTTCGGAAGAGAAGGTAACTGCAAGGCCTATACAGACGGCACCACCACAATTTACAAGCCAACTGGCGTTCTTCACACCTATGGTGAAAGCAACAGCATGTTCTTTGGCTTGTTAACTGGTTCTTACGATCAAAACACTAATGGAGGCATATTGCGCAAGGCTGTGTCGTCCATAACAAATGAAATTGAAACGAATACAGGTATATTCAAAGAGTCAGGAAGTACCTGCGGAACAGCTGGTGCTTCAAGTTGTGTAAATGGAATCATTGGCACAATCAATCGCTTTCACATTACGAGTTTCGATTATGGTAGCCACAGCTACGGTTGCGGCTGGATTACGACTCGTCAAATGAATGACGGCGAATGCGAAATGTGGGGCAACCCACTTGCTGAAATGATGTATGAGGCGGTTCGCTACTTTTCTGGTAGCACAACAGCCACAACATCGTTCACAACTAGCAGCACCCGAGATGATGGTGTCACATTACCGGGAGGAGGTACCGGGCTTCCACGCAGTACGACTTGGACCAATCCTTATACAGCAACGCCAACCACTCCTATCCCAAACTCCGGCCCCTATCCAAGTTGTTCCAAGCCGTTCTTGATGCTTATCAGTGACGTATATCCCTCTTTTGATTCGGATAGCGTTCCGGGAACTGACAGTAATTTTGGCTCCATGGCGGGAACGACCATCAACGGCGCTGCCTTGAATGTATCAACGATTGGACAAAGCCTTTGGAATCTTGAATTTGGCGGAAACGCGACCAGCAAGAATATTTTCATTGGTCAGGTTGGTGCAACTGATGACAAAGCACCTACACCCAAAGCTGCAACAACGTTCGGCAATATACGAGGGCTCGCCCCCAGCGATCCAACCCGTCAAGGCAGCTATTATTCGGCCAGCATCGCGAACTTTGGTCTCGTCAACGATCTAAATGCAGTAACAGGTAATCAGAAATTAGGAACCTACGCTATCGCTCTATCGTCTCCTCTTCCGACGATCCAGATACCCATTCCCTCCACCACAAATACTGTCACCATCGTGCCATTTGCCAAATCAGTTGGAGGTAGCAGTATTAGCGCCACTCAGGGCAACTTCCAGCCAACGAATCAAATTGTCGACTTCTATGTCGACACGATCAAAAACACGTGGACCAAAGTCGTAGATGGAAACACTCTGACCTGCGGTAATGCGAGCACCACAGATCTAGCGAGTTACGTTACTGACTGCGACACTACAGTCAATGGAGGTCGCCCATACTACAAATTCCGGATCAACTTTGAAGACGTCGAACAGGGCGCGGATCACGATATGGACGCGATCTCGGTCTATGAGATTTCGCTCAACTCAAATAACACTGTGACAATCAAAGTTGATTCCATCTATGCGGCGGGTGGGATTATTCAGCACATGGGATACGTCATTTCTGGCACTACTGCTGATGGCATTTATCTGGTTGTTCGCGATAGTGATACCGACTACAACAGTGACCCGGAATATTTCTTGGATCGTCCCAAGAGTACCGACACTGGTGCTGACTCGTCATATCATTTACCTATCGCATCATCGAGCGATGCCAACGTACCTAATGCCAGCAATTACGCTACGCGTACTTTTACCTCCAATACCTCATCGACATCTGCTACCACCTTGCGCGATCCGTTGTGGTACGCGGCAAAATACGGCGGTTTCAACGACATCAACGGCGACAATACGCCTCAAACCAACGAATGGGATGCGGATGGCGATGGTGTTCCGGATACCTATTTCCTGGTTGTCAATCCACTCAAACTCTTAGCCCAACTCAATAACGCGTTTTCAAAAATTCAAGACACCGCCGGAACAGCAGCAGCAGCTACGGCAAATTCGTTCACTCTCCAAAGCGATACTGAAATATTCTTGGGACGCTTTAATAGCGACGGCTGGAGTGGCGAATTGCTGGCATATCCGGTTACTGCTAACAGCATTGCCGATCCTGTCTGGCAAGCCCAGATCAAACTGGCCACTCAATCCCCTTCGGCCCGTACAATCCTGACATACGACCCGGATCAAGCAGGGGCTAACAAGGGGATTCCCTTCCGCTGGAACAGCATGACGTCCTCGGGAATCACGACCCTTCGCTCGTCTTTGAACCGAACCTCTTCCGGAACGGTAGATGCGCTGGGTTCTGATCGTGTCACCTTTCTGCGAGGGGATGATGTGTCAGGGATGCGAACCCGTCCCCGGGTAACTGTCACCTCAATCACCGGCAGTTGCTCGGGAACCTACACTTGTCCAACGGGCGGTGGAACGGCCGTCTGCTCGGGCGGCGGCTCGGTAACTTGTACGCCGACAACACTCCCAAATCGATTGGGCGACATCATCAATTCACAATCTCAGTATGTTGCACGCCCCAATGCAGGCTACGGGGATGCAAGCTATGATAAGTTCTCATCAGATTATCATGCCACCAATAACCCGACCGGCATGGGGGATCGTGCTGCTGTGTTATACGTTGGTGCCAACGACGGCATGTTGCATGGCTTCAATGCTGCAACAGGGGCAGAAGTTTTAGCTTATGTACCAGGAGAAATGTACCGACTACGGGGTGGTCGTTGGATCCTCAACAAACTGACCGAAGCCGATTACGGTAAGCAGAACAGTTCGAATGGCCACCGTTACTATGTGGATGGCACCCCTACTATCGGAGATATTTGCACATCCAACGATGTCGGTCTTTGCCCGGATGGCAATTGGCGATCACTGCTGGTTGGCTCGCTCGGTGGTGGCGGCCAAGGGATCTACGCGCTAGACGTTACAAACCCGAGCAATTTTTCCGAATCGAACGCCTCCAGCCTTGTGAAGTGGGAATTCACAGACAAGAACGATGCCGACCTTGGCTACACGATCGGTCGCCCCTACATTGTCCGCCTATGTACGAATCGATTAACTGACAATTCCTGTGAGCGTTGGAGTTGGTTCGTGATGTTCAACAATGGATACAACAACACTGAAGCTGATGGCTATGCCAGTAGCACTGGAGATGCAGCCCTATTTATTGTGGATGCAAACACAGGGGGCTCAACCGTCCAGAAAAAAATTCTAGTTAAAAAAGGTGACACATCAACTTCCGGTCCAAACGGTCTATCCGAAATTGCACCCATCGATATTGATGGCGATGGTGTTGTTGATTACGTCTATGCAGGTGACCTGAAAGGCAATCTCTGGCGATTTGATTTGATGAGTGACAACCCGAACAATTGGGGAATATCTCTTGGTTCGAGTGCAAATCCTTCGCCAGTCTATATAGCCAAGGATGAACAAACAACCCCAGTCAGACAACCAATCACGGCGGCACCTGACGCGATACTTCATCCGAATGGTGGCATCCTTGTAACGTTTGGAACGGGTAGCTATGTGTTCAAAAATGACGATCAGTCCTCGCAAGTCCAAACCGTCTACGGCATTTGGGACAAACTGGATGGAAACGCGGTTTCCTCGACTGATCGAACCAATTTACAACAACAGCAGGTGATTACGGCAACGGTTCAGGCAACTTCAACGTACACTTTCGGTGGAACTGCAACAACCGAGACTTCCACTTACCGTACCCTGACCAACAACGCCGTTGACTGGACAAGCAAGCGTGGATGGTATTTCAACCTTCCTGATAGCAGGGAACGGGTAAATTTCAACCCCGAGATTCGCGGGGGATCTGTGTTGCGTGTTGTGAGCACCGTTCCTTCCGATGACATTTGCTCAGGTGGAGGGTACTCATGGGAATACTTTGTTGACGTGCTGAGTGGGGGACGACTGAATTGGTCGGTTTATACCGCTATCCCCGATCTGCAAAGCTTCGGTGGTACATCTGCCTATGCATCTGCACGGAAGAGCACGACCGGAATCACCCCACCTGGTGTCATCGTAACTAATCCAGCCGGTGATGATGTGGAGTATGACTTCGGAAGCACCGGACAAACCATCGTTGGCAAGAACCTAGGGAAGGCAAAAGCCGGGCGGCTTGGCTGGCGTGAAATTTTGGGGGACTGATAAATGAAAAAAAAGATGGGAATACGCGGGTTCACACTCATCGAAGTGATGATTGTTGTCGCGATAATTGCCGTAATCTCGGCTGTGGCTTATCCGAGCTATCAGAGTTATATCTTGCGCGCCCATCGAACGGACGCGAAAGCAGCGCTTAGTAACGCCGCCCAACGCATGGAGCGGTTCTACACGGAGAAACTGACTTTCAATGCTGCCTCGCTGGGAACTGCAACAACCGATATTGCAGCAACCACGTCCCTCGATAAATATTACACAATCGGTTTTGATACTGCCCCAACCTCGGGAACGGCCTGTAGTGCTACGGCAACAACAAGCAGTGTTGCCAATGCCTACAGGCTATGCGCCACTCCCACAGGAACCCAGGCCAATGATTCTTGTGGCATTTTCTCCTTGGATAACTCTGGCATAAAACTTCCAACCACAGCCAAATGCTGGGATTAGAGAACAACATCAACCGTGTAGCGGCAGGGAAAGCACCTGCCGTTTTTTATTTTCCGACCTCAAGCAACTCTCGAGGCAAAGGAAATGAAACCCCCTCCACTGCCCCTGCTAACTGCAAAATCTTAGCGCCCGTTAAAGACTGCAGACGATTGACCACCTGCTCAACCAATATCTCTGGCGCTGATGCACCGGCAGTTACGCCTATCCGTGCTTTCCCGGCCAACCAATGAATAGAGATTTCATCTTGTCCGTCGATCAAATAAGCATCTACACCTAAGGTCAGAGCAACCTCCCTCAGCCGTCGTGAATTTGAACTATTCGGGCTTCCAACGACGATCACTAAATCACATTGCTCAGCCAGCGCCTTCACCGCATCCTGGCGATTCTGCGTGGCATAACAAATGTCATCCTTCTTCGGCCCCTGGATAGCGGGGAAGCGCCCTTTAAGTGCATCGATGACTACTGTTGCATCATCAACCGACAGGGTAGTCTGGGTCACGAATGACAAGTGCTCTGGATCGTGGACGACGAGTTGTTCGACATCTTCAACCGTATCGACCAGATACATCCCTCCCTCGCTCTGCCCCATCGTTCCCTCGACCTCCGGATGCCCCTTGTGGCCGATCATCACGACTTCGCGTTCGCCCTTGCGCATCTTGCCGACTTCGACATGCACCTTGGTGACTAATGGGCAGGTGGCGTCGAAGACTTTGAGGCCACGGGCTTCGGCGTCGGCGCGGACGGCTTTGGAGACGCCGTGGGCGCTGAAGATGACGGTGCTACCAGCAGGTACCTCATCCAGCTCCTCGACGAAAACAGCCCCTTTGGCGCGCAGGTCGTCGCAGACGAATTTGTTGTGCACAACTTCGTGGCGGACATAGATCGGGGCGCCGAATTTTTCCAGGGCACGCTCGACGATGGCGATGGCACGCTCGACGCCGGCGCAGAAGCCGCGGGGGTTGGCGAGTAGGATGTCCATGTGGCTGCTCCGTCATGCCCGCGGAAGCGGGCATCCATGTGATTGCGACGGGCTGGATTCCCGCATTCGCGGGAATGACAACCCTACAGTATTCCGATCACGTCCACCTCGAAGCGGATGGCCTTGCCGGCGAGCGGGTGGTTGAAGTCGATCAGGGCGTCCTCCGCGGTCAGCTCGCGCAGCAGGCCGGTGTAGGCGGCGCCGCCGGGCGTCTTGAATTCGATCAGCGTCATCTCGCGCAGTTCCCCGGCTTCGGGCAGCTCGCCGCGGGCGAAGCGCTGCATCAACTGCGGATTGTGCGGGCCGAAGGCCTGCTCGGGTTCCAGCAGGAACACCGTGCGCTCGCCGACCGGCAGATCGATGATGCACTTCTCCAGCACCGGCGCCAGTTCCCCGCTGCCCAGTTGCAGCGTCGCCGGCTTGCCGCCGAAGGTGCTGACGAGCTCGGTGTCGTCGGCCAGGGCAAGGCGGTAATGCAGGGTGAGCAGGCTGTTTTCCCTGACGACTTCGCTCATGACTTTTCCTTTTCGGCGAAAAACAGCTGCTGCAGGATGAGCAGCGCCACGCCCACCGAAATCGCCGAGTCGGCGACGTTGAAGGCCGGCCAGTGCCAGCCGGCGGCATGCACATCGACGAAATCCACCACCGCGCCGAAGCGGATGCGGTCGATGACGTTGCCCAGCGCGCCGCCCATGATCAGCGCCGCCGCCAGCGGCAGCAGGCGCTCGGCGGCGTGCCGGCGGATCAGAAAAGTCAGCCACCCCGACACGGCGATCGCCAGCGCGACGAAGAACCAGCGCTGCCAGCCGCCCGCATCGGAAAGGAAGCTGAAGGCCGCGCCCGGGTTGTACACGAACACCAGGTTGAGGAAGGAGGTCAGCTCGATGCTCTGGCCG
>CAZDRS010000039.1:0-16124 GCA_964507585.1 uncultured Dechloromonas sp. | reverse complement strand
AACGCAGCACACCCCTGTTTGGCGTACACAGCTGAGGGGTTTTCACACAACCTCGGCCAGTAGCTGACACCCTGCCACTCATTTTGAGTACGGCTATGATTTCCGCTTTCGGCCCAGAACCAGACATGGGGCTTGCTTTTGTCATCGGGCAACAGTCGGCCAACTGCTGCCGCTCGTCCATTCAGTGGACTTGCCACTCGAACGACTGAATCAACCTGATACCTGCCTAATGGCGTATGCATGGAACTCGGCCATTGGGGCTAGTAGAAAATGTAAATCCGTTCCCGCTTACTCTCGCGGTTATTCTGTGTTGGGAGTACACAGCATTAGCAAATGCGAAACCATCGCAGGCAAAGGACGGCTCCAGCCTCCGGCATGCGTTGTTGCCACGTCAAAAAGAGAAAAACCCAGCAAGGCCATTGCTGGGTTCTCGCGAGACTGATTGGGAATCAGGGTTGCTTGCGCCGGCGAGCAGCACCAAGGCCAGCAAGTCCGAGCCCAACCAAGGCCAGCGACGCGGGTTCGGGGACGTTGTTAGCAGCCACGACGGAAACATTGTCGAAGGAAATTCCAGCAGGATCCTGTCGCCCGTGGATTTCGAGCGACGTCGACGATCCGGTGGCCAGCAAGTTATTGAAAGTAAATTCAATCATCCCGGGATTGGTGTTGAAATCAAGGGTGTTGTTCGCGGGATTTAGGATGTCGGCTATAAGGCTGCCATTCCAGAATACGGACAATTCACTCGTCGCCCCAGCGTTTTCGCCAACAAAAAAGCTCAAGTTATAAGTTTGCCCCGCAGTCGTCGCCAGGTTCTGCTGAAAGAAAGCGCCAGAGCCAAGTGTGGAAACACAAGCATGACCAACGCAGCCAGTCAAAGCAGCAGTAGAAGCGCCCACACCCCAGCTGTTGCCCAAGCCCATAGTCATCGACCAACCAGTAGTACCGTTTTCGAAGTCGCCATTAGTCACGATGTTGGCATGAGCAGCCCCCATCCCCAACGCCGCCATCGTTGCCAAGCTCAGTACTGTCTTAATAATCTTTTTCATTGCAATCCTCTATCAAAGTGTTGGTAACTGTTGCTTAAGCGCTAATTTCGTGGTCAGCAAATAACATGCCACACATTTTTATCATTAAAAATCAGATTGTTTCGTGCGGTACAATTGTAGAAACTGATGGCTTTGTAAAATTATTCGACACTCATGCTTCGGGGTGGGGATGGGTATCCGCAGACTTGGAATCGGCCGAATAGGCATCCACAAAGCCAATGGCCGTTCTGGCCGAGGAGTACTCAGTCGGTCATTGCTCTGAACGTCTGTTCCGCTCAGTAATTTGCCGTTGAATCCACTGCGTCGGGAAGGTCGGCTCAGGGTCGATTCGAGCCCGTCAGGTCAAATCCATCCGACTCGCTGGCCATCGGAATGCGATTCCACTGCCGCCATGAAGCGCCCCGGCGGCACGCCGAAGGCGCGCTTGAACATGGCCGAGAAAGCGGCCTGGCTGGCATAGCCCAATTCGTGGGCCACCTGGCCGAGCGGCCGGCCGCGACCGATCAGGTCGAGCGCCGTCGCCAGCCGCAACTGCTGGCGCCAGGCGCCAAAGCTCATCTGCAGTTCATCGCGGAACAGGCGAGCCAAGGTGCGTTCGCTGGCACCAACCCGAACCGCCCAGTCACCCAGCGCCAGCGGCGATGCCGGATCGTCCATCAAGGCGTGGCACAAGGCCTGCAGGCGGCGGTCGCGTGGCAGTGGCAGGCCCAGGGACAAGGTCGGGGCTCGCCGTATTTCGAGCAGCAGCAGGCGCGTCATCAGTTCGCGGCGCAGCGAGTCGGGTGCGGCTTCCCGCCCGATTTCACCCAGCGCCTCGATCAGGTTGCGCATCAGATCCGACACCTCGATTACCGTGCAGGCATCGAGCGGCAACGGCGCCACGGCACGATCGACATAGACGGTGCGCAACTCGACCGGCCCAAGCATCGCCACCTCGTGATCGATACCGGGCGGAATCCAGACGGCACGAAAAGCCGGCGTCAGCCAACTGGTGCCGGCGGCCGCAATGCGGATCGTGCCGCGTAACGGATAAGCCAGTTGCGCCCAGTCGTGGCGATGCAGCGGCACGACGACATCGGGCAGCGGCTGGCGCAGGTTGACCGTGACCGGCTCTTCCGGCGTTGGCGCCCGGCGCGGCATCGGGTCATGGGAGAGAGATGGCAGCATTGAAATAATTTTTGTCCGTTTATCGAACTACGGTCAAGCACAGATTGCCTAAACTGAGCCTCCCACGCCTCATTGTGTACCCATGACCGCTACCGCCCTTCCCCCGCAAACCGCCAACAACGATCTCGAAGTCATTACCCTGATCGGTTTCGTCCATGGCATCTCGCATTTTTTCCACCTGCTGTTGCCGACGCTTTTTCCCTGGCTGATGCCGGAATTCGGACTCAGCTTTACCGGCATTGGCGCCACCACCACGGTCTTTTTCATCGTTTCCGGCATCGGCCAGGCGCTGGCCGGTTTCCTGGTCGACCGCTTCGGGGCCGCCCGCGTGCTGGCCGGCGGCATTACCAGCTTCGCATTGGCCGGCGTCACCCTGCATTTCGCCACCGGCTACCCGATGCTCGTTGCGGCAGCGGCTTTCGCCGGCCTGGGTAACGCCGTGTTCCACCCCGCCGATTTCACCGTGCTCAACCACCGCGTTTCCACCGCGCGCCTCGGCCATGCCTTCTCGGTACATGGGCTATCCGGCAACCTCGGCTGGGCG
This sequence comes from uncultured Dechloromonas sp., assembly GCA_964507585.1. GTDB lineage: Bacteria > Pseudomonadota > Gammaproteobacteria > Burkholderiales > Rhodocyclaceae > Azonexus. The sequence continues at coordinate 13,367 of CAZDRS010000039.1, read as the reverse complement.
GCGGCACCGGTATTTATGACCGGCCTGGCTACCGCCTTCGACTGGCGCACTGCCGCACTGGGCGCCAGCGGCGTTGCCATCATGGCCCTGGCCTTGCTCGCCTGGCGCCACCGCGCCATCGCCGAACCTGTCGAGCATGCCGCAGCCAAGGCCGCAGACGATTCCGGCCCCACGTTCGCCTTCCTCGGTTCGCGCGCCGTCTGGCTGTGCTTCCTGTTCTTCTTCCTGATCACCGCCGCCTTCGGTGTCATCCAGAACTTCGCCAGCCCCATCCTGCAGGCGCTCTACGGCCTGACACTGACCACCGCCGCCCTTGCGCTGTCCACCTATCTGGTCGGCGGCGCGGTCGGCATCATCCTCGGCGGTTTCCTGGCCCAGAAGCAGGCCCACGAAGGCCTGATCACCGCCGCCCTCGGCCTCGCCGCCGCACTGGCGGTGCTGCTCGCCAGCGGCCTGTTGCCCGGTTGGGCCATCCTGCCGCTGATGGGCGGCATCGGCTTCTGCACCGGCATCGCCGGCCCTTCACGTGACCTGCTGGTGCGCAAGGCGGCCACCGCCCGCTTTGGCAAGGCCGCCTATGGGCGGGTGTACGGCTTCGTCTATTCCGGCCTCGACCTCGGCCTGGCGCTGGCCCCGGTCATCTTCGGCGGTCTGATGGACGCCCGGCGCTTCGGCAGCGTACTGGTCGGCATTGCCGTTTTCCAGACGCTGGCCATTTTCACTGCGCTGCGTGTCGGCAAGGCCGACTGAACCGGTAGCGGCCCGGTCAAAGGCCGCGCGCCCAGGCCGGCCGTAGCGGAGCGGCTTCGGGGGTGGCAATCGCCTGGCGCACCTGCTGCAACAGGCGCTCCTTGTCAGCCCCCAGGGTGCCTTTGAGGATCAGCCAGTTCGACGCATGATCGCTGCGGAAGACGGTGCGTTTCAGATCCAGCCCGGACAAGAAACGCTCCATTTCGACAAACAGCTCGTGCTGGCTCAAGGGTTCCCAGCCGGGAAAGCCGGCGCGCAGGCGTTCTTCGCCTTGCGGAAAACTGACGACCAGGGTTGCCAGGTATTCCGGCTGCGTTGCATTGGCCAGGCGTGCCGAGTTGTCGGCGTGTTGCTGCGACAGCGCCTTGCCGCCCAGGCCATTGAGGATCATCACCGAGCGGGTGATGCCCGCCGCACCCAACTTGTCGAGTGCCTCGCACGTGCTGTCGAAGGTTTCACCCTTGCTGACGGCAGCCAGCACAGCATCGTCACCCGATTCGGCACCGACATAGACCATCTTCAGCCCGGCTGCCGCCAGTTCGTCGATTTCAGCCTGGCTTTTCTTGCGCAAATTGCGCGGCAGGCAGTAGGACGAAATGCGCCGGACAGCCGGCATGTGGGTGCGGATAGCTTCCAGGATGTTCAGCAGGCGCCGTGTCGGCAGCACCAGCGCGTCGCCATCGGCCAGGAAGACGCGGCGAATCTGATCGCCGTAACGCTGGCCGGTCAGGCGGATGCTCTCCAGCACTTCATCCTCGCCGCGTGCCCGGAAGTGCTTTTGCGGCGCGGTGTACATTTCGCAAAACGTGCATTGATTCCACGAGCAACCATCGGTCACCGGCAGGATCAGCGACTCCGCCTCGCTAGGCGGGCGAAAGACCGGCTCGACGTAGCGGATCGGGATCACGCTGCTTGCGCCTTGGCGACGAAGGCCGGCGGCACAGAGGTTGCCTTGCGCGCCGTGTAGTCGAAGAAGATGATGCCGTGCTTGCCACGTGCCACTTCGCGGCCGCTTGCCTTGTCGCTCAGGCGCCAGACGAGGTCACAGCCGTACTTGTTGAAGTCATTGGCCGTCATCTCGACGAGCAGCGTTTCACCGTGAAACGCTTCGGAGCGATATTGCGCCGCCACGTCGGCGACCACGATGCCGACACCCTCGACATCGAGCTCGGAATAGCCCATCGACTTGAAGTAACGCACCCGCGCCTCGGATACCAGCGAAATCAGCTGGGCGTTGTCGAGGTGGTGGCCGTAGTTGATATGGCCGATGTAGATCGGGATTTCGGTCGAGAAGGTAAAGGATTCGGGCAGGTCGATCTTGATGCGCGGCATGGCATTGGTGGCTAAGTTAGGGAAACGCCGATTTTAGGGCTTGCCGCGTAGAATCGAAAAAAGCATTGGAGAACACCATGAAAAAGATCGACCACGCCCGCCTCGACAACGTCGTCCTCGCCGCCCGCCAGGCTGCCGACGCCCGTGCCGAGGGCTATCGCGAAAAAGCGCTGAAGCTCTACCCGTGGATTTGCGGCCGCTGCGCCCGGGAATTCACCCACGTCAACCTGCGCGAACTGACCGTCCATCACCGCGACCACAACCACGACAACAACCCGGCGGACGGCAGCAACTGGGAGTTGCTCTGCCTCTATTGCCACGATAACGAGCACCAGAAGCAGATCGAGGCCGATCGCGGCTACACCGATACGCGCGCCGGCCGGGGTGGTGGTGCCACCCACAACCCGTTCGCCGCCCTGCAAGGTCTGCTCAAGAAAAAGGAATGAGCCGCCGCTCAGGTTGAAGCCTGAGCCGGAAACTCGACCCGCAACATGGCGCCGCCGAGGTGCGCCGAAGTGCCGATCTCCAGGCGCCCCCGGTATTGCCGGGCAATTTCACGCACGATGGCCAGGCCCAGACCGCAACCGTCGCCCTTTTGCCCGGCCGGCCGGTAGAAGCGCTCACCGATCCGCCCGCGTTCGCTTTCCGGGATTCCCGGCCCGCTATCCTCCACGCACAGCCACGCCCGTTCCCCCTCCTGGCCACAGCCAACGGTCACCACTCCGCCCTGCGGCGCATGGCGCAAGGCGTTGTCGAGCAAATTGGCCAGCAGTTCCTGGAGCAGCAACTCGTTGCCATGAACCACGGCTGGATGCAGCTCGAAGCCAAGGTCGATATCCTTGCCGATGGCCTTCGGCAGCCAGTTTTCGGCTACCTGATGCACCAGGCCGACCAGCGAAACCGGGCTCGACGCATGGGCCAGGCTGGGTTCGGCCCGCGCCAGGGCGAGCAACTGCTCGACCAGATGCCCGAGCCGCCCGGCGGCAGCATGTATCCCCGGCAAGATGCCATTGGGTGAAGCCCCGGCCTCATGCTGCGCTGCTTCGACCTGGGCAAGCAAGGCAGCGATGGGGGTGCGCAACTGGTGCGCCGCGTCGGAAACGAAATTGCGCTGGCTGGCCAAAGCCGTGTCGAGACGCGCCAGCAAGCTGTTGACCTCGCTGACCACCGGCTGGATCTCCTCGGGCACGCCAACCGTCACCGGGCGCAGGTCGCTGGGCGAGCGGTAGGCCAGTTCTGCCCGGAAGGTATCCAGCGGCCGCAAGCCGGAACGCACGCCAAACCAGATGACCGATGCGGCAACCAAGACCAGCAATATTTCGGGCAGCAACATGCCGAGCAGGATGTCGCGCACCAGTTCCTTGCGCTTGACCAGCGTCTCGCCGGCCAGGATGGTGACCGTCTGATCGCCGAAATGGCGCTGGTAGGCGGCCAGGCGAATCGGCTCCTTGCCCAGGTTGCCGTCGTAATACAAGCGCCCCTCGTCGCCGAGTTGCCGCCAGCTTTCCGGCGGCGGCATCGCCAGCTCGGAATTGCCGTCCAGCAAAACACCATCCTTGCCATGCACGGCGTAAAAAATCCGGTCGAACTTGTCGGTGAGCAAAACCGCGCGCGCCTGCGGCGCCAGCGGCAATTGCGGCTTGCCATCGACCATCTGCAATTGCTCGGCAATGGCAAAGGCCGTGTCCAGCAGGCCCCGGTCATAAGCCTTGGTGGCGGCCCGCAAGGCCACCCAGTTGGCTGCCAGCGCACCGAGCAGCAGCAAACCGAGCATCGCCGGCAGCAGCCGGTCGATAAGCATCCAGCGCAGGCTGCTTGTCTTACGCGTCAACACTTACGCGTCAACATCGGCCGGCTTTTCGAGGAAATACCCCAAGCCGCGTACCGTCCGGATCGTGATATCGGCGACTTCGAGCTTGCTGCGCAGGCGTGACACCAGCTTTTCGATGGCATTGGCCGAAATGTCATCCTGCCAATCGTAGAGTGCCTGCATCAACTGCTCCTTGCTGACGATGCGATTGACCCGCGTGGTCAGGAAAGCGAGCGCCGCCCATTCCCGCGCATTCAGATCGAGCGCCTTGTCATCCAGCCATGCCCGCTTGCCAACAGTATCCAGGCGCAGGCGGCCGAGCATGACGTCCGGCACCGCCCCGCCCTGGCCGCGCCGGATCAATGCCCGCACCCGGGCTTCCAACTCATCCAGGCGAACCGGCTTGACCACGTAGTCATCGGCACCGAGGTCAAGGGCACGCACCCGCTCCTCAACCGCCAATCGGGCCGACAGCACCATCACCGGTGTCTGCTGGCGGCGAGCACGCAGGCGCTGCAATACTTCCGTACCATCCAGGCCAGGCAGGCCGAGATCGAGAATAGCCATCTCGTAATTATTTTCTGCCAACATGGCATCGGCCAGCTTGCCATTGTCGACCAGATCAACAACATAGCCGGAATGGCGCAAGGCGCGGGCCAGGCCATCGGCCAGCAGTGCATCGTCTTCGATCAACAGGATACGCATGGAACAGTCAGAAATCGGTCAGTCGAGCCTCATACGATAGCACGCTGACCTTGAGTTTTCCCCGATGCAACGCCTACTGATACTCTTGCTTTCCCTGCCCGGTCTGGCTTTAGCCGGCAACGGCCTGCCCCTGACGCTGCATGAAGCCGAGGCGCTGTGGCGCGAACACAGCCGCGAACTCAGGCTGGCCGACACCGCCGTCGCCGGCGCCCAGGCCGACAGGCAAACCGCCGGACAGCGGCCCAACCCCGATCTGACCATCAATGCCTTGTCGATCAGCCCGCAATCCGGTTTTGGCGGCGGCCCGCTGAAAGACAAAAAGATGGATACCCAATTCCGCCTCGATCAACTGATTGAACGCGGTGGCAAGCGGGATTTGCGCGTCAAGGGGGCCGACGCCCGCGTCGATGCGGCACGCCTGGAGCGCGACGACACGGCACGCCAGCAACTCGGCGACCTGCGGCAGGCTTATTACAACCTGCGCCTGGCCCAGGAAAAGCAGGCGCTTGCCCAAGAAACCGCTGCCCTCTATGGCAAATCGGCTGCGGCCGGCCGTCTGCGCCTGAAAGCCGGCGACCTGGCCCCGGTGGACGTTTCGCGCCTGCAAATCGACCAGGCCCGTGCCGAAGCCGATGCCCGCCAGGCCCAGGCCGATCTGGCCCAAGCCCAGCAAATGCTGGCTTACCTGATCGGGCGCGACAGCGAGGCCAATCAACTCAGCGCCGCCGATAACTGGCCGCAACTGGAGCAAAGCGCTCTCAACGCCGCCCCGCTCGATGAGCGCCCCGACCTGGCCGCTGCCCGCAAACGCCTGCAGGCCGCCGAAGCCGACCGCGACCTGGCGCGCGCCAAACGCAACCGCGATGTGTCGGTCGGCGTCCAGTTCGAACGCAACCTGCAAAACGCACCAACCAACAGCTACGGCTTTGGCGTCAGCGTGCCACTCTTCATCTGGCACGAATATGAGGGCGAAATCGCCCGCGCCGAAGCCGACTACAACACTGCCCGCCTGCAGGTGGAACAGCAGCAGGCGGTCGCCATCGGCCAGGTCGCCCAGGCCCGTAACGCGCTGCTGGCCGCACGCGACCGCATGAACCGTCTTGAAGGCGGCCTGCTGGGCGATGCCGAACGCGTCGCCAAGGCCGCCGAACTGGCCTATAGCAAGGGCGCCATGAGCCTGATGGATTTGCTCGATGCCCGGCGCACCCTGCGCCAGATCCAGATCGAGGCCGCCAGCGCGCGCGCCGATTACGCAAAAGCCTTGTCGGACTGGCAGATCCAGGCCGAATACCGGAAACCGCAATGAAGCTGACGCCCCTCCTCTCCGCCCTGTTGCTGGCCCTCGCCGGCTGCTCCGCCGAACCGGAAGCCCCCAAGGCCGCGGCCATCAAAGTCGATGGCGATATTGCCCTGCTGGCCGAACCGGACAAGGCCGGCTTCCTCAAGCTGGCCGTCGTGGAAAAGGACAAGGGCGGCCTGTTGCGCCTGCCCGGCCGCCTGGTCTGGAACGAGGAAAAAACCGTGCGTGTTTTTCCGCAAGTTGGCGGGCGTGTTCAGCGCATTGCGGCCGATGTCGGCGATCCGGTCAAAATCGGCCAAACGCTGGCCATCCTGAATTCCCCCGAATACGGCCAGGCGCTGGCCGATGCGCGCAAATCGCGGGCCGATGCCCAGGTTGCCGCCCAGGCTTTGGAGCGCAACCGCATCCTGCGTGAAGCCGGCGTGGTTGCCGAAAAGGATTGGCAGCAGGCCGAAGCCGCTGCCGTGGCAGCCAAGGCCGAGGCCGAACGCGCCAACCGCCGCGTCGCCGGCCTGGGCGGAGAAGGCGATGGTTCCTACGCCCTGCGCAGCCCATTGGCGGGCGTCGTCGTCGAGCGCAACCTGAACCCCGGCCAGGAATTCCGGGCCGAACAGGCCGGGCCACCGCTGTTCGTGGTTACCGACCCGGCCAGTCTGTGGATCCAGGTCGATGCCGGCGAGGCCGATCTCGCCCGCCTGAAGAAAGGCGAACCCCTGCTCATCGAATCCCGGCAATACCCCGGCGAGCGCTTCAAAGGCGTGATTCGACATGTCGCCGATTTCGTCGATCCGACAACCCGCACGATCAAGGTACGCGGTGAAGTGCCGAATGCCGACCGCCGCCTGAAGGGCGAAATGTTCGTCAATGCGCTGGTCGAACTGGAAGCGACCACCGCCTTGCGCGTCCCGGCTTCCGCCGTCTTCCTGTTCGGCGACAAGCGCTGCGTGTTCGTCGAGGAAACGCCGGGCCGCTATCGCCGGCAGATGGTCGATGCCGGCCCCGAACGCGAAGGGCAAGTGGATATCCTGGGCGGCCTGAAGGCCGGCGAAAAGGTCGTTGCCGAGGGCAGCCTGCATCTGCTCAAGTATTTCAAGCCGGTTGCTGCCGCTGAAAAACAGGCTGCAAAATGATCAAGCGCATTACCCATTTCGCGCTGCACCAGCCGCTGTACATCATCCTCGGGCTGATGCTGTTCATCGGCGCCGGCGTCGCTGCCTTCCGCAGTCTGCCGATCGAGGCCTTCCCGGATGTCACCGACACGCAGGTCACGATCATCACGCTGTTTCCGGGCCGCGCCCCGGAAGAAGTCGAGAAGCAGGTCACCATTCCGCTCGAAATCGCGCTCTCCGGTGTGCCGAACTCGATCCGCATGTTCTCGCACACGCAGTTCGGGCTCTCCTTCATCGTCGTCACCTTCGACGAAAAACCCAGCCTGTTCATCGCGCGGCAACTGGTGCAGGAGCGCCTGCGCGGCCTTGACCTGCCGCCCGGCGTCGAGCCGGAGCTGGCACCGCCGGCCACCGCCACCGGCGAAATCTTCCGTTATCGCCTCGATGCCCCCGGCTTGAAGGCAAGTGAACTGCGTGCCATCCAGGACTGGACGGTGCTGCGCCAGCTCAAGCAGGTGCCCGGCATTGCCGACGTGGTGTCGCTCGGCGGCCCGATCCGCCAGTACGAGGTCAATCCCAACCTGGCCAAGCTGCGCGACTACAAGATCACCATCGGCCAGCTTTTCGCCGCCCTGCAACGCGCCAACGCCAATGCCGGCGGTGGCTCTGTGGCGCAAGGCCGACAGCAGTTCCTGATCCGCTCGCTCGGTTTGCTCCGTTCCTCGGCCGACATCGGCGAGGTGGTCGTGGCCGAGAACAACAGCACGCCGATTCGTGTGCGCGACGTGGCCAACGTGGTCGAATCGCGCGTTCCCGCCCAAGGCATCGTCGGTTACAGCGATGCCGATGGCGACCAGGACGACGTGGTCTCCGGCATCGTGCTGCTGCGCAAGGACGAAAATCCCTCCCAGGCGCTCGATGCGCTCAAGGCGAAGGTGGACAAGCTGAACAACGGCGGCCTGCCGGCCGGCGTGCAGATCATTCCCTATTACGACCGTTCCTGGCTGATCGGCAAAACGCTGAAGACCGTGTTCAGCAACCTGCTCGAGGGCGCCGCCCTGGTCATGCTGGTGCTCTACATTTTCCTGGCCGACCTGCGCGCTGCCGGCATTGTCGCCACGATCATCCCGCTCGCCCTGCTCGGCACCTTCATCGGCCTAACGCTGGTCGGCATCCCGGCCAACTTGTTGTCGCTCGGTGCCATGGACTTCGGCATCATCGTCGACGGCGCGGTCATCGTCATCGAAAACATCTTCCGTCGGCTGGGCGAAGCCAACAAGGAAGACGATCACCGGCCGCGCGTCCGCACCATTCAGGAGGCGGTGATCGAAGTCGGCCGGCCGACGGTTTTTTCAATGATCATCATCATCGTTGCCCACCTGCCGATCTTCACCATGCAGCGCCACGAGGGCAAGATCTTCGCACCGATGGCCTACTCGGTCGTTTCGGCGCTGATCACCTCCCTGGTTCTGTCGCTGACGCTGGTTCCCTTCCTGTCCAAGATTGCCTTCCGCAACCATGTGCCGCACGAGGAAACGAAGCTGATGCATCGCCTGCACGGTTGGTACGAACCGATGCTCGCCTGGGTTCTTGCCAACACCCGCAAGGTGCTCGGGGCCGCCCTCGCCGCCCTCGCCGTCACGGCTGCCCTGGTGCCGCAATTGGGCACCGAGTTTCTGCCCGAACTGAACGAGGGCTCGATCTGGATCAACATCACGCTCCCCACCTCGGTTTCGGTTGACGAAGCGCGTGGCGAATTGCGCAAGCTGCGCCGGATCATCGCCGACTTCCCGGAAGTGAATGCCGTGATCTCCAAAGGCGGCCGGCCGGAAGACGGCACCGACCCGAAGAACATCAACATGACCGAGATGCTGGTGGACTTGAAGCCGGATTCAGCCTGGCGCAAGGGCATGACCAAGGAACAGTTGGTGCGCGACATGGAAGACAAGCTGAACGACATGCCCGGTATCGAGCCGACTTTCAGCCAACCGGTGCGCGACCAGATCCTCGAATCCATCTCGCAGATCGACGGCCAGATCGTCATCAAGCTCTTCGGCAACGACATGGAAACCCTGCGCACCGAAGGCCGCCAGGTGCTCGACCGCATCGGCAACGTGCCGGGCGTCGTCCGTGCCTTCATCGACCGCGATGGCGATCTGCCGCAATACCGCCTGGAGATCGACCGTGCCACCGCCGCTCGCTATGGCCTGAACGTCATGGATGTGCAGGATGTTGTCGAAACGGCGCTGGCCGGCAAGGCAGCCACCGAACTCTGGGAGGGCGACCGCCATTTCAGCGTCGTCGTCCGCCTGGCCGAACCGGCACGGCAACTCGACAAGCTCAAGGAAGTGCTGATCCCGACGCCCTCCGGTGCCCAGGTTCCGCTTTCTGCGCTGGTCGATTTCAAACTGGCCAGCGGCGCCATGAACATCGCCCGCGAATCCGGGCAGCGCGTCGTCGCCATCGGCGTCTTCATCCGCGACCGCGACATGGGCAGCGTCGTTGCCGACATGCAGAAGGCAACCGCCGACATGAAGCTGCCGCAAGGCTACACCATCACCTGGTCAGGCGAATTCGAAAACCAGGAGCGCGCCATGCAGCGCCTGATGCTGGTCGTGCCGCTGTCGATCCTGATGATCTTCGTGCTGCTCTTCGACGCCTTCAAGTCCTTCCGCGATGCGCTGATCATCATCAGCAACATCCCCTTCGCCCTGATCGGCGGCATTTTTGCCCTGCTGCTCACCGGCATTCCGCTCTCGGTCTCCGCCGCCATCGGGTTCATTGCCCTGTTCGGCCAGGCCGTGCTCAACGGGGTGGTCATGGTCAGCTATATCAACCAGTTGCGGCAGGAAGGCAAGAGCGCCTACGACGCCGTCTTCCGCGGCGCCCTCTCCCGCCTGCGCACGGTGCTGATGACGGCCTGCCTGGCCATGCTCGGCCTGTTGCCCATGGCGCTGTCGCATGGCATCGGCTCGGAAACCCAACGCCCGCTCGCCCTGGTCGTCATTGGCGGCCTGATCTCGGCAACCATCCTCACCCTGTATGTCCTGCCCGCCCTGTACTATTTCGTGGCTACCCACCCAAGGCTGGCGCGGGCCCTGCATTGATCGCCATGCGTAAGCACGCATGGCGTATTGCCATGCTGCTTTGCCTTACCGGGCTGGCTTTGCCGGCTCTCGCCCTGACCGCCGAAGATGTCACGGTGGACTATCGCGAGGGCACCTATTACGGCAGCCTGAGTGCCCGAACCCCGGCCCCTGTGCCCATCGTCATGGCTGTACTGACCGATTTCAACCACATGGCGGAGTTCATGCCGGGCCTGAACAGCAGCCGCATAGTCGTCAGAAACGGCGACCAATACCAGGTCGCCCAACAAGGGAAGATCAGCTTCGGGCCGTTCTCGATACCATTCGAGAGCCTACGCCAGATCGAAGTGTTCGATGGCAAGCGCATCGTCTCGAAATCACTGGCCGGTTCAACCCGCCGCATGCAAAGCATCATGCAAGTGCAAGCGCTGGAACACGGCAGCCAAATCGACTATCGCATCGAAATCGAACCAAGCAACTGGATACCGAGTGCGCTGGGCATCAATTTCCTGCAACACGAACTGGCCGAACAGTTCAACGCCTTGGGCAAGGAGATGCTACGCAGGAAATGACGGGGCCACTCAGGCGTACCCGTACTCCTCTTCTTCCTTGCGCAACTGAGCGATATCCCGTTCCAGATGATCGCTCCATACCATTTCGAGGGGCACATTTTCGGCCTCGGCTTCTGCCTTGGCAGCCGCCGATTTTTTCTGGGCCGGCGTCAGGCTTTCCTCTTTGGGCACCTCTTCAAGTTCTTTCTCGCTGTTGCTTTCGCGGAAGAAGAAGCCATTTTTCGGGTAATAGCCGCGACGAATGATGTAACCGCCCCCCTCTCGCCGTGAGTCGGTCTGCAGGAAAATCGCATTGTCAATACCCGAAGTCATGTCGTCCGCATCGGCATCGGTCATAACCGGGTAAGGCGTACCAGTTTCGGCTTCCTTGAGTAGCCCCTCCTCCTCCGCGCTTAAAGGCTCGCCAGCATCCTGCTTGCGCGTCGCCTCCCGTGTTTTCTCGGTAATCTCGGCAACTTTTGTCTCGAATTTATTGCGATCCTTGGGCTTCATCTTCATCACCCGGTCAACCGTGCAACGCTTCTCGAATTCAGTCACAGCCCCTGCGTAGTAGAACCCGGCGAAGGAGTCATGCACATAGTCATCAAAAAAAGCCTCTACCTCGGGCGGCAAGGGCTTGGGTTTCTCGAAGAAGGGCAGCGCAAATCGCTCCCAGTTGTCGAGCGACTCCCGGTTGTTGGCCCTGACCCGATGCCACTGGTTCATCCGACTTTCGTCGGCGCGGCCATAGGGCATTTTTGACTCCTCGCCCGGCAGCACAGGTGGCGCGTCACGCCGGAAGCGAATAGCCTCCAAATCGCCGGCCAGCATCGTATTCGCCTCCCGCAGGTCATTCTGGCTTTGCGGATTTGCCGCCTTGAAACTAGCCGTGTTTTCGAGCGTGGCCAGACGGGCTGCCCGCCAACGGTAGTAAAGCTCCATGTGCTTTTTGAGCAGACGACCGTCTTTGCCGAGGGCTGCGGCGTAGGCCTCCCAAGACTTGGCAAGTTCCGGCGTGATTTCAAAGTCTTCCTTGTCACGCTCCTGCAGTTTGCTGAACGGAACCAACGGCACTCCAGCAGCCAGTGCCGCCTTGTACATACAGGCAAGCGGAATCTGCGACAACAACGAGCCCTGGCCATCCCGGCTTCTACCCTGTTCGCCCGGCCCGTAGCCCCCCCCGATATCGGAATGCACCCCGGGCATCATCACCTCTTCGGCACCACCGATCTGCGTCACTGGGAAATTCATTCGCAATTCGTGTGCAGCGATCAGGTGCAGGCTTTTTTTAACCGACCCCGGCAGGCCTTTGCCAACATCGTTGGCCCAATCCCAGTGGCCATCAAAAATCGCGTCAGGCAAGGGCATCGTGCGTGATACCGAAGCCGAGCCACCCACCGAAGCAAGCACGTCGAACAAGCCCAGAAACCGCACCTCGGTCGGAATCCCTGCCAGCTTGCCGCCTTCGAGCAGGCGGTCAAAACGATGGCAGAACACAACTGCCTCGGCCGCACCGCGTGAGAAACCGAAAATGGATACGGTGATGGATGGAATTTGGGGCTTCTGCTTTGACTCCAAAGCAGCCTTCAACTTAGCAATATGCGGCTCAAACCAAGCCTCATGGGTCAGGGTCTTGTTGTCGTCCGATCCCTGTACCGTGCGGCCAACTTCGTTGCAGTAGGCTTGGGCGAATTTGCCGATGTCTTTGGGTTTATAGAGAGGTTTATCCACATATGCCGTCATATGCAAAGCATTCATAACCTGAAATATGCCCCACACAATGCGCGGCAAGCCACCTTTGGCAAAGGCCTTGCCCTTTTGGCTTTCAGTTGGTTCGTCAATTTCGTTGAACGGCGTGCCAACCCCTTGAATGTAGAAACGGTAATAACCGTCCGAGCGTTTATCGTCAGGATACGCTTCGTAAAGTCGAGCCACATTGCTATGGCTGCGCAATTCCCTTCTCATTTTCAAATTGGGCACAGCGGGAGGCCCTTTCACCTCATCAGGGTCTCCGCCTGCTTTGCGAGCCTCACTTTTGGCTTGCTCAAGTTCCTTGTCTGTCCAAGGCACGGGCTCCCGCTTGCCATCGCGATCACGTTCCATGTGATTGTTCGTACCATCAAAAAATAAGCCGACATTTATCGGAATATGACAAGACTGAGCATTTTCCTTATCGTAGTTGGCTAGCAAGCTGTCCGAACGCTCCTGTGCGCTTGGTTTCAGATAGTCCGCAACCGGATACGGTGCTTTCGCTGGTGTAGCCTTAATGGACATGACAAATTATTCGGGAAAAAATGTAAATAAACATCGCCCGTTTCTTCGTATTTTTCCACTTCGACGATTTTTTCCTTGATGACGTCTTGGCGGCCAATCGGCATATTCCAGCGAACTCGGACTTTCATACCGGGATACCAGACGCGAGGAATCGATACACAACAAATACTTCCTCCTCCAGCCCCCCATGCAGACATATTGCCCCCCCCGTACCGTTAACACTGGACGAGTAGATGTAATTCCCGGTGTGGTTCACAACACCCACTTGCGCAGGGTCAGTCTCCGGCCCTTTCTTTCGGGGCTTTTCACTTTCAAATCCGGCGCAAGCCGAAAGACTTAATGCGATTAGCATTACCAATAACCATTTCATTTCAATTTTTCCTTTCAGTCTGTTGCCAAAACTCTGCCGGCAACGATGCGACTTCAGTGGCATAGTCAGCACCTTCGCTG
>CAZDRS010000038.1:0-16250 GCA_964507585.1 uncultured Dechloromonas sp. | reverse complement strand
AAGCCGGCCATGATGCGGATTGCACGTTCGATGGTCATTGATGTTCCTTTCTGAAAGCCGAGAAATACAGCACCGGGATGACCACCAGCGTGAGCAGCGTGGACACCAGGATGCCGAAGATGAGGGCCAGGGCGAGGCCGTTGAAGATCGGGTCGTCGAGGATGAACAGCGCGCCGAGCATGGCGGCCAGCGCGGTCAGCGCGATCGGCTTGGCACGCACGGCGGCGGACTGGATCACCGCGTCGTGGAAGTTCATGCCGGCGGCGACCTGTTGCTTGATGAAATCGACGAGCAGGATGGAGTTGCGGACGATGATGCCGGCCAGTGCGATCATGCCGATCATCGAAGTGGCGGTGAATTGCGAGCCGAACAGCGCGTGGCCGGGCATGACGCCGATGATGGTCAGCGGGATCGGCGCCATGATGATCAGCGGCACCAGGTAACTGCCGAAGTGAGCGACCACCAACAGGTAGATCAGGATCAGCCCGACCGCGTAGGCGATGCCCATGTCGCGGAAGGTTTCGTAGGTCACCTGCCATTCGCCATCCCACTTCACGCTGTAGCCGGCATAGGGGTCGGACGGCTGGCGGATGAACCATTCGCCCAGCGTGCCGCCTTCCTTGAGCGCCATGCCGTTAATCCGGCTGCGAATATCGAACATGCCGTAGAGCGGTGAATCGAGCTTGCCGCCCATATCGCCGACGACATACACGACGGGCAGCAGATCCTTGTGATAGATGGCCTTTTCACGCGCCACATCGCGCACCTCGACCAGCTCGGAAACCGGCACCAGGCGCCCTTCCCGGGAGCGAACGCGCAGCTTGAGCAGCGCATCGAGCGAGGATTGCCGCTCGGCCGGCAAGGCGATGCGCACCGGAATCTCGAATTTCGATTCGGTATTGCGCGCCGGCGTCACATCCATGCCGGCCAGGCCCATGGTCACCACCTCGACAATATCGCTCTGCGCCACGCCGAGCTGCGCCGCCTTGCTCTGCAGCACGTGCAGTACGAACTTGCGGGAATCCGCCTCGATGTAGTCGTCGATGGCCACGATATCCGGCGTTTGCCCAAAGGCAGCGCGCACCCGCTTGCCGACGGCCATCTGGCCGGCGTAGTCGGGGCCATAGACCTCGGCGACGATGGGCGACATGACCGGCGGCCCGGGCGGCACTTCGACCACCTTGGCGACACCGCCATTCCGCTTGCCGATGGCCTCGATACGCTCGCGTACCGAGACGGCAATCTCGTGGCTCTGCCGCGAACGGTGATGCTTGTCGGCCAGGTTGACCTGGATGTCGCCCTTTTCCGGCGCAGCGCGCAGGTAGTACTGGCGCACCAGGCCGTTGAAGTTGATCGGGCTGGCCGTGCCGGCATAGGCCTGGTAATTGACCACGTCGCCTTCCCTGGCCAGTTCGGCGCCGATTTCGTGCAGCACGCGCGCCGTCTCCTCGACCGGCGTACCGACCGGCATGTCCACGACAACCTGGAATTCGCTCTTGTTGTCGAAGGGCAGCATTTTGAGCACGACGAGCTGGAAATAGGCCAGCGACACCGAGCCGAGAATCAGCAACACGATGGCGAGGCCGAGCTTGGCACGCGCCGCGCCGCCCTTGAGCGGGTCGAGGAAGGGGGTCAGCAGTTTGCGGAAAGTGCTGTCGAGTCTGGCATCGAGCTTCGATTGCACCGGCGCGCCATGCCCGCCGCCATGCGATTTCATCAGCCTGGCTGCCAGCCAGGGCGTGACAACGAAGGCGATGGCCAGCGACAGCGCCATGCCCATCGATGAATTGATCGGAATCGGGCTCATGTACGGCCCCATCAGGCCGGACACGAAAGCCATTGGCAGCAATGCGGCGATGACGGTCAGCGTAGCCAGGATGGTCGGCCCACCGACTTCATCGACCGCCCCCGGGATGATGTCGAGCAGGGTTTTCCCGGGATGCAAGCCCTGCCACCGATGGATGTTCTCGACGACGACGATGGCGTCATCGACCAGGATGCCGATGGAAAAGATCAGCGCGAACAGCGAGACGCGGTTCAGCGTGAAGCCCCAGGCCCAGGAGGCGAACAGCGTAGCAGCCAGGGTCAGCGTCACGGCAACGCCGACGATCACCGCCTCGCGACGCCCCAGTGCGAAGAAGACCAGGGCGACGACGAAGGCGGTGGCAAAAATGAGCTTGCCGATCAGCTTCTGGGCCTTCTCGGTCGCCGTTTCGCCGTAGTTGCGGGTCACCGTGACCTCGACGCCTTCCGGGATAACCGTATTTTTCAGCGCCTCGATGCGGGCGATGGCGCCCGCCGCCACGTCGGCCGCATTGACGCCCGGCTGCTTCGAGAGCTGGATGGTCACCGCCGGGAATTCCCCGTCCCGGGTACCGAACCAGGCGTAACGCTTCGGCTGGTCGGGGCCGTCCTCGACGGTCGCGACATCGGCCAGATAGACGGGCTTGCGCGACTTTTCATCACCACGCACGGCGACCACCAGGCGTTTCACGTCGGCCGCCGATTCGAGATAGGTGCCAGTCTGCACCAGCACCTCGCGGTTGCCAGCGGTCAGGCTGCCCGAGCTTTGCAGCGCGTTCGACACCTTCAGGGCGCCAGCGATTTCCTGCGGCGTGACGCCGTAGGCATTCATCCGCTCGACATCCATCAGCACGCGGATGGCGTGATCCGGGCCGCCCAGCGTGGACACGTCGCGCGTACCCTTGATGCGCTTCAACTCGATCTCGACGGCACGCGCCACCTGCTGCAGGTCGTAGGCCGAACGCGCCGGATCGGCCGTCCAGAAGGTCAGGCCGAGGATGGGCACGTCGTCGATGCCGCGCGGCTTGATCACCGGCTCCATGACGCCAAGATTGGGCGCCAGCCAGTCGCGGTGCGACATCACGGTATCGTGCAGGCGCAACACGGCGTCGTTGTATTTGACGCCGACCTCGAACTGCACGGTGATCACCGCCATGCCGGGGCGCGACATGGAATAAACGTGTTCGACGCCATGCATGCGCGACAAGACCTGCTCACCCGGCCGTGCCACCAGGTTCTCGACATCCTTGGCCGAGGCGCCCGGGAAAGCGACCAGCACATCGGCCATGGTCACGTCGATCTGCGGCTCCTCCTCGCGCGGCGTGACCAGCGTGGCAAAGATGCCCATCAGCAGGGCAACCAGCGCCAGCAACGGCGTCATCCGCGAATTCTGGAAAGCGGCGGCAATGCGCCCGGAAACTCCGAGGCTCATGGGCGAGCCTCTTTGGTGCCGCCCAGCTTCATTTCGCCCCCGCCTTGAGCTGGATGGCGGCCTTGACCGGTTCGGTCACGACCTGATCGCCACTGGCCAGACCGGCCAGCACTTCGATCTCGCCCTTGCCGACCGCATCGCCAAGGCGCAGTTGGCGCAGGCTCAAGCGGCCGTCGGCGGCCTGCACATAAACAGCCGCCACCTCACCGCGGCGCAGCACGGCACTCGCTGGAACGGTCAGTTTTTCGGCCTGCCCGGTGACAAAATGGACGCGCGAGAACATGCCCGGCGTCGCCTCCGGCATCGTCGGCAGGGTCACGCGCACCTGCGAGACATGGGTTGCCGCATCGGCCGTCGGCAAGACCTGCACCGCCGTCGCCTCGACCCATTTGCCCAACTCGGGAAACTCGACCCGCGCCGACTTGACGCTACGCATTTCCTTCAGGCGATATTGCGGGATGCTCGCCGTGACGCGCAGGCCGCCCGGCTGATAAATCGTGAACAACGGCGTGCCCGGCATGGCCATATCGCCCAGTTCGGCATGGCGGCGCGCTACCACTCCGGCAATCGGCGCCAGGATGGTGGCGTGGCTCTGGCTGGCGCCCGCCGCGGCGCGGTTGGCGGCAGCCGCATCGAGCTCGGCCTTGGCCTTGTCGAGTGCCGCGGCGCTCATAAACTTCTGTGCCACCAAGCTTTTCGTCCGCTCGTAATTCACCCGGGCATTGGCGAACTGCGCTTCGGCCGCCCGCGCTGCTTCGGCCGCCTCGCGGGCGTCGATACGCATCAGCACGTCGCCCTTCTGCACCGTCTGCCCGGCGTCGGCTTTCACCTCCAGAACCCGGCCGGACAGCTGGGCACCGACCGTCGCCTGCTGGATGGCCTCAACCACGGCATCGGCCGGGAACAGCAAATCGACGGCATGCGGTTTAACCGCCACGACAGGAAGCGGCTCGGCAAGCAACGGCCCCGACAGCGCCAGACCCAAAAACAGTGCGGAGAGAATATTTATCTTCATAAATATAAGCATAAGCTAATTTATAAAGACAAGGCAAGCCACAAGGGGCGAACTGCCTTGATTTCTATCGGTTTTTCAGTACCAAAAAACGCTCAGGCGGGCTTCCAGATATTGCGGCAACGCGTCTCGACAAGCCACCAACTGCACGCCGCCCCCATGACCACGAGGAGCATTGCCACGCCGATGCCGCTCCGCCATGCCACCAGATCGTACACGCGAACGCCGGCCACCACCTCGCCCTTCCAGCCCAGATCCATGACCCAGCCGAACAGCGGCTGAAAGATCGCGGCCGCCAGGAAACCGCCCATGTTGGCAACGCTGGTGGACATCCCAGACAGCAAGGGCGGATTGACCTCCTTGGCACACGCCCAGGTCAGCGAGAAGGCGGCCGTGCTCAGGCCGAGGATGCCAAACAACGCATAGGACATGCCGATCGGCAGGCGCATGCCCGACAGCAACAGCAGCCAGATGCCGAGGCAAAGATGGCTGGCAACGATCACCACCGGCTTGCGCCGCCCCAGGCGGTCGGAGAGGCTGCCCAGCAGCAGGCAGCCGACGGCAAAACCGCCGAACCACAACGACAGATGGCTGGCCGCCACCGGCCGGGCCATGTCGTGCACCTGCATCAGGTAGGGCACGCTCCACAAGCCGGCAAACGTGAAGAAGGCGCCGCTCAGCCCGGTGTTGACCAGGATTGCCGGCCAAGTCGCCCGATTGCGCACGACCGACAGCAGGCTGTTGAACAGTACCGTGCGGTCGAAGCGTGGCGCATCGCCAGAGGCTGTGGCCGCCGGCTCGGGGCGATCGCGCACGATCAACCAGCACAGTGCAGCCAGGATCAGCGAGAGCACGCCGACAGCAATGAATACGCCGCGCCAGCCGGTGGCCTGGGCCACGGCGGAAAGCGGCGCCCCGGCCAGCACCGAACCGAGATTGCCGACCAGCATGCCGCCCCCGACCAGGGTGGCAAAGCGGCTTTCCTCGAACCACACGGCAATCAGCTTGAGCATGGCGATGAAGGTTACCGACACCCCGAGGCCAATCAGCGTGCGCCCGGCCAGCGCCACATCGAGCGAGGGTGCAAAGCCGAACAGGAAGCTGCCAAGGCCGCCCACCACTCCGCCGAGAACCAGGATACGACGCGGCCCCAGCGTATCGGCCAGCATCCCGGTCGGCACCTGCATGACGGTATAGACGTAAAAATAAGTGGCCGCCAGCACACCCAGCGAAGCGGCAGACGTTTCGAAGGCAGCGGACAGATCGTTGGCGATGCCGGCCGGCGCAAAGCGCTGGAAGAAGGAGAGCACATAGGACAACGCAACGATGCCCAAGGCCAGCCAGCGGCGTTTCATTTGTTCCGGTGTCAGGTGCTTCATGGGCTCTCCGTCGGGGTTATCGTTATTTCGGGCCGTCCTGGCAGCCCGCAATTCTAGCTGACGTTAACGTCAACTGCCGCGGGGAACCCCTCTCCGGTCAGACGGCCATTTCGATCAGCAGCGTTTCGATCTCGGTTCGCCCCACCGGGCTGGCCATGGCGATCAGCGTAAAACCCGGCTTGAGCAGGAAATCCTTGTCCGGGTTGAACTGCCAGCCACCGTTACGCTCGCGCACGGCGAGCAGCACATAGTTGGCACTGCGCAGCTTCAGCGAGCCGAGCGGCTTGGGAATGAACCCGGCCGGCACCGGCACCTCCTCGACGCGCAGGTTCTTTTCCGACTTCAGCATCTCGTCGAGGAAGGACACCACATGCGGCCGGATCATGGCCGACGCGATGCGCATGCCCCCCGTGAAATCCGGCGACACGATGGCATCCGCCCCGGCCTTGCGCATTTTCTCGACATTGCGCGTCTCGGTGCACCGGGCAACGACGCGCAACTCCGGCTTCAGTTGCTTGGCAGTGATAACGATCATCAGGTTGCGCGAATCGTCGCCGGTCACCGCGAACAAGCCCTTGGCATCCTCCAGGTCGGCCGCCACCAGCACATCGTCATCGCTGGCATCGCCGTGCAGGTACAGGAAGCCGGGGTTCTTTTCCTTGTAGTCCTCCAGACGCTGCAAATCCTCGTCCACCCCGACGTAATGCCGATTGGTCGCTTCCAGCTCATGCGCGATATTGCGCCCCACCCGGCCGAAGCCACAAAGAACGTAGTGCCCCTTGAGTTTCTTGATCGCTTTTTCCATGCGCTTTCTCCGCAGCGTTCCGTTAAGGTCGGTTTCCAGCAAGGCGACCGTCACCACCGAAAAGAGCAGCGACAGGTTACCCGCCCCGAGGATGCCGATCACCACGGTCAGCACCCGTGCCGGCTGGTTGCTCGACATGTCGATGATTTCGCCGAAGCCGATGGTGGCAACGGTAATGAAGGTCATGTAGAAGGCATCGAACCACGAATACTTGCCTTCGGTCAGTATCATGTAGCCGACGGTACCGAAGGCATGCACGAAGACCAACATGCCAATCGCCAGGTAGAGCAGGCGGATGATGTAACCCGTCTGCACGCTCTGGATCGGCGAACGTCCGGCCTGGTCGCTCATTCTGCCAGCGGCACCGACTGGGTCATAAAGATCACGGCCTTGCCACCATCCATATTGGCATGCAAGGACTCGACCAGGGGCGGATTGACCGGCTGCTCGGCATCCCACTTGATGACGAAATTGGCCCCCGAACCGCCGGACGCGTCGTTCAGCTCGACAAACAACTCCAGGGTACCGAGCGGCGGCACCAGCATCGGCGTCGCCACCCGTTCACCGAGCAGCTTGCCGTTGGTATCGAAATAGCGGGCGGTGGAAACGCGGATCGGTCGCCGCGGATCGGTGTTGCGTACGCTGACCAGGGCCGACATCAAAACAAACGACGGCTTGCCGCTCTTGCCCAGATTGCCGTACAGCATGTGCGAGTAGATCGGCAGATAGAGCGTCTGCCCCTTGCTCAAGGGCCGTGCCTCCTGGGCATGCGCCCCCGCAGCCGCAACGAACATGGCCAAAGCCAGGCCCCACAGCCAATTCCGTGTTGCAATGCGCAAACCCATGCTTCCTCCCTGGCCTGTGCCGACGGTATCGTGGCGATTCGGTCATTTTGCTCGATTTTGCCACAACGGCGCTGGCGCGTGGCACGCCAGCAGCCATGACCAGCCCGGACGGCGGGCGGTACGACCTTTACGCCAGCAAGGCGTGCAAGGTGCCCGGCAGGGCAGACCAGTCCAGTGGCTTGCCGATATAACCGGCCGACAGGGCCATGGCCTGGGTAAGAAACGCGCTGTCGTTGCGCCCGGTCACCAGCAATACCGGAAAATCTACGCCGCGCGCCTGGCGGATGGCGGCACATACCGCGATGCCGTCCATTCCCGGCATCTCGACATCGAGCAAGGCCAGGTCGAAAGGCTGACGCTCGAAGGCGGCCAGGGCATCGATGCCGTTGTCGACCACCGTCGGCAAGAAAGCCTCGTCGGCCAGCGCGGCGCGAAAGAGCAGCGCAGCCGTCGGGTCATCGTCGGCGATCAGGATACGCCAGGGTGGTGGGCTCATGGGGTCAACTCCAATACAACGGCGCCCAGCTCGGCCTCGACCCGCGACCATTCGCGGCGCAAGGCATCGACGCGCACCGGCAGCGCAGGCAGTCCATCACGTGCCGCCTCTTCAACCGCCTGGCAGGACGCGGCAAAGGACAGGGCGCCAACATTGAAACTACTCGACTTGAGGGCATGCGCGGCCTTGCCGAGCAGCACGCCGTCGTCGTTGCCGATGCCCTGCTCAAGCCGCGACAGCTCGCGCTCCGCCGCCTTCAGGTAGGCAGCCACCACCTGCAAGACCAGTTCATCCCCGCCAGCCGGCGACAAGGCGCGGATTTTGTCGAAAGCCGTGCGGTCGATAGCCTGCCTTGCCTCCGCCTGCGTCGACACATCGACCGGCGGCTGGCTGAGTGACCGCCACTCCGCCCGCACCGCCGCCGATTGGCGGCGCTCGACCGGCAGCCAGCGCGCCAGTATTGCCAGCAAGGCATCCGCGCCATACGGCTTGGCCAGGTAGTCGTCCATCCCCGCCGCCTGGCAACGCTCGCGATCACCCTTCATCGCATTGGCGGTCAGCGCAATCACCGGCACATGCCGCTCGCTGCCCGCTTCGCTCCGGCGCAAGGTCTCGGTGGCGGCGTAGCCGTCCAGCACCGGCATCTGGCAGTCCATCAGCACCAGATCGACCGGCTCGGCGGCCAGTACCTCCAACGCCTGCTGCCCGTCGCAGGCCGTCAGCACCGTCAGCCCCAGGCGTTCGAGTTGAGCCCGGGCGACGATCAAATTGCTCTCGTTGTCTTCAGCCACCAGCACACGGCCGCGCAATTTCGACTTGCCCGGCGACGGCGCGGTGACTGCGGCCACTTCCTTTTTCTCGGCTGGCTTAGGCGGCGCGGGCAGGTGCCCCTTGGGCAACTCGAGACGCACGGTAAAACACGCCCCCTGCCCCGGCTCACTGACCACCTCAATCGTGCCTCCCATCATCTCCACCAGGCGCCGGCAGATCGCCAGGCCCAGCCCGGTGCCGCCGTACTTGCGGGTGGTCGAGCCGTCGGCCTGCCGGAAGTGCTCGAAAATCTGCGTCTGGACTGCAGCCGGAATACCGATCCCGCTATCCTCGACGGCCAACGTAAACTGCCGGCGATCCTCACCGGCCTCCACCACCGCCAGGCGCAGCGACACCTCGCCGCTCTCGGTGAATTTGAGCGCATTCCCCAACAAGTTGGTCACGATCTGCCGCAAGCGCAGGGCGTCGCCGCGCACCACCAGATCGCCGCCGGACGGTAATTCGGCCTGCAAGGCCAGCCCCTTGCGCCGGGCCTGCTGGGAAAAAAGCTCCAGCGATTCGGCGAGCAGCGCGCGCAAGTCGAAATCGGCAATGTCCAGTTCCAGCTTGCCGGCCTCGATTTTGGAAAAATCGAGAATGTCGTTGATGATGCCCAGCAGGTGCCGCCCGGAACGCTCGACCGCCTCGACGAACTGCCGCTGCTGGGGCGACAGCTCGGTTTCGAGCAGCAGTTCGGTCATGCCCAGCACACCGTTCATCGGGGTACGGATTTCGTGACTCATCGTGGCCAAAAACTCGCTCTTCGCCCGACTGCCAGCCTCGGCGGACTCCTTGGCCAAGCGCAGTTCGCGGGTACGCTGCTCGACGATCTGCTCCAGGTTGCCCAAGTGGGTCGATAGCCAACGATCCCGCTCGCGGATCTGATCGACCATCTGGTTGAAGCCGTTGGCCAGCTGGTCGACTTCCGTGACCTGGCTATCGGCCGCACGAATATCGAGGTGCCCGACCGAGACATCGGCCATGTGTGCAGTGAGATCCTGCAAGGGCTCGACCAGGCGGCTCACCTGGCGTGCCTGCAAATAGCGGGCAATGGCCAGCGCAGCCGCCATTTCGACCAGGATCAGCCCCAGGTAGCCGAGCAGTTGCTCATAGAGCCGGGACAGGCTGATGCGCAGACGCAGCCAGCCGCCGGGCCTTTCTTCCACTTCGGCCGGGGCCAGGAATTCCACCTGCGACCACGAGAATCGATGGCCGGCCACCGGCCTCACCAAGGGCTCGGCACGATGCGAGCCATCTCGGTCAAAGCTGGAAAAAAGGCTGCCGTCATCGCGAAATATCTCGATGGTCAGCAAAAAAGGCATGGGCCGCAACGCGGCAAAAGCGCGGTCTGCGACCGTCGCATCGGTCATGTGCAAAACTGGCGGCTCGCCCTCGCGGAGAAAATCCAGGCGCTGATAGACCTCGTCCACATGCCCCTTGATGGCAAACCAGGCGGAGGTTAAGACGATACAGGCCGTGACCAGCACGATGGCCGAGAGCAGCACCGCAAGATTGATACGCGCCAGGCGGGCCTGCAACGAAACGGTAGGCAGGCTGTTCATGCCGAGCCACCCGGCGCCGGGCTGTTGGCTTTCCACGCATCGGCAGCGGCCTGCCAGGATAGTCGGAAATCGGCCAGCAACTGCCGGCGCAAGGCCTCGGCATCATCGCCCGCAGCGCCGGCCTGCCTGGCCAGCAGCCATGCCTCCAACGCCGACGCGCTGTCGGCCAGGCGAACCGCGCCAACATTAACCGCCGCACTGCGCACGGCATGCACCCGTTTTCGCTCCAGCGCGTCGTCGCCGATGCTGGCCTGCCAATCCTGCTCCCAGCCAGCAAAATGCGCCACGAACAAGCCCAGCGCCTGCCACCAGAGCATCGGCTGATCGAGCATGCGCTCGACTGCAGCAATTACGTCAAAACCATCAAGTGAACGAGGAATGGGCATCGAACCGGGAAAAATGATGAATAGATCAAAACACAAGACCGACAAGCGCGTATTCTCCCCCCAGATTGCGCGTAATTGTTAAAGAATCGTAAAACGCATCCTTTTGTTTACATTCGATTACAATCCGCGTTTTCGCATGCCACGAATGGAAATCATGCGCCAGACCGCGCTTATCGTTGAAGATGATCCCGGCACCCGCCATGTGCTGAGTTCGACCCTGGCCACGGCCGGCATCGACAGCATCTACGCTGCAACCGGCGCCGCCATGTGGCAGCAGCTCGGCCACGCCCCGGACATCATCATCCTCGATCTCAGCCTGCCCGATAGCGACGGCCTGGAACTGCTGCGCCAGTTGCGCCAGGACTCGGACGTTCCGGTCTTGATCCATTCGACGCGTTCCGACGAAATCGAGCGCATCATCGGCATTGAAATCGGTGCCGACGATTTCCTGCCCAAGCCCTGCAACATGCGCGAACTGCTGGCCCGCGTCCGCAGCCTGTTGCGCCGTACCCAGCGCGCCGCCAACCCGGCACGCAGCGACATGCGCCGCCTGCACTTTGGCGACTGGACGCTGGACACCGCCTCCCGCGAACTGACGCGCGACGGCAAGCCTCACACCTCGCTCGGCGTTTCCGGCTATGCGCTGCTGCTGGCTTTCCTTGAAAACCCATTCCAAACGCTCTCCCGCGAACACCTGTCGCGTGTCCTGAAGCGCGAATACATGCCCTACGACCGCATCATCGATGTGCATGTCAGCCAGATCCGGCGCGCCCTCGGCAAGCAGACGGATGGCAGCAGCTTCATCAAGACCCTGCGCTCGCAGGGCTATGTCTTCGTCGCCGAAGTCGTCGCCAGCAACTGACCCACCGGCAAGGCGGACGGCAGGCGCAGGAAATGGCGTCCATTTAATAGCGTCTACTCCCCCGCTTCCGCAGCCCTTGGGCGATAATCGGTCGAGCGTTTGCCGTTCGCTCCTGTGCTTCCGTGCCCTCCGTTTACACCACGACCTGACGCCTGCCCTTGCCTAGCCGAGCCGCCCTCCTTCGCCTGCTGGTCGCCGCCACAGCCTGCCTCGGCTTGTGGCTGAGCGGCCTGCCGGCCGCACTAGGCTGGGATTTCGAGCGCCTGCAACAACTGCTGACCAGCCGCTTCGGGCAAAACCAGGTTCCGTTGCTGCACGAGTGGCAGAAGGTGGTCGGCGAGGGGCGCGGCCTTTCCGAAACCGACAAGCTGAAACGGGTAAACGATTTCTTCAACCGGCGCATTGCTTTCGACGACGACATGTCGGTCTGGGGCCAGAGCGACTACTGGGCGACGCCCATCGAACTGATCGGCCAGGGGCGCGGCGATTGCGAGGATTACTCGATCGCCAAGTACTACTCACTACTCGAACTGGGCATCCCGATCAACAAGCTGCGGCTGGTCTACGTCAAGGCCTCGCAAAACAGCCTGGGCTCGACCATCCAGATCGCCCACATGGTGCTCGCCTACTACCCGGCGCCAACGGCCGACCCGATCATTCTCGACAACCTGAATCCCAATCTCGTCCCCGCCTCGCAGCGCGGCGACCTTCTTCCGATTTTCAGTTTCAACGGCGCCGGCCTGTGGATGGGCACCGGCAACACGACCAGCAAGAGCAACCTGTCCCGCTGGCAGGACTTGCTGAGCCGGGCACGCGCCGAAGGCTTCCAGTGAGGTAACCGACCATGTCCCTATTCCGACAAATCTGGCTCGCGGTCATCGCCAGTACCGTCATCGCCTTTGCCGGCAGCTTCCTGGCCAGCATGCTGACGGCGCGCCACTACCTGGAACAGCAGCTGGCCATCAAGAACAACGACAACGCCGCGTCGCTCGCCCTCTCCATCTCGCAACTGGAAAAAGACCCCGTCACCATCGAGCTGCAGGTCGCCGCCATTTTCGATAGCGGCCAGTACGCCATCGTCCGCCTCACCGACCCCAACGGCAAGACGATGATCGAAAAGACCAGCCCGCCGCTCGCCGGCAACGTGCCCGACTGGTTCGTCCGCATCTTCCCCATCGCCTCGGTGCCGGGCCAGGCCCAGATCAGCAATGGCTGGAACCAGTTTGCCACCATCGAGCTGGTCAGCCACAGCCACTTCGCCTATCAGGAACTGTGGAATGGCGCTTTCAAGCTGCTCGGCTGGTTCACCGTTGCCGGCGCCATCATGGGCCTGCTCGGCATGCAGATGCTGCGCCGCATCAAGCGGCCGCTCGACGCCGTCGTCGGCCAGGCCCAGGCCATCAGCGAACGCCGCTTCATCAGCATCGCCGAGCCGGAAACGCCGGAACTAAAGAGCGTCGCCGGGGCCATGAACACCATGGTCGACCGCCTGAAAGCCATGTTCGCCGAGGAAGCCGCCCGCCTCGAACAAGTGCGCAAGGAGGCCAACCAGGACGCCCTGACCGGCCTGGCCAACCGCGCCTATTTCCTGAACCAGCTGGCTGCTGCGCTCAGCGACGATGATGCCGCCCCGCACGGCAACCTGCTCATGCTCCGCCTGGCCGACCTGGCCGGCATCAACCGTCGCGCCGGCCGCGAAACGGCCGATGAATTGCTGCGCCGCATCGGCCAGACCCTGCTCGGCATTGCCGCCGGACATCCGCATGCCGCTGCCGCCCGCCTCAATGGTGCCGACTTCGCCCTGCTCCTGCCCGGCATCCGCGATGCCGCTCCCTTTGCCGAAAAGCTGCTGCACCTGCTCAACGATCTGGTTGCTGCCGGCCTGATCGATGGCGAGCGCATTGGCCACGTTGCCAGCGGCAGCTACCTGCACGACCAGGCAGCCGGCAGCCTGCTGGCCCGCATCGATGCGGCGCTGGCCGCCGCCGAAAACCGGAGCGGCCTGGCCTGGCAACAGGCCGACAGCCAAAACGAACAGCAGGCCAACACCAACGCCGACTGGAAAAAACTGCTCGATGGCGCCATCCAGTCGCAGCGCCTGCGCTTGATCGAGTTCCCCGTCGCCGGCAACGGCGGCCAACTGCTCCACCTCGAATGCCCGCTGCGCCTGAAAGCGAGCGAAGACGGCGAATGGCTGGCCGCCGGCAGCTTCATGCCCATGGCCTCGCGCCTGGCGATGACCAGCGAACTCGACCTTGCCGCCGCCCGCCTTGCGCTCGAACGCATCGCTGCCGGCGCCTCGGCCGTGGCGGTCAATCTGTCCGGTGAGTCGATCATCGACGCTGGCTTCCGGGCCCGGCTGTGTGCCCTGATCGGCAGCCGCAAGGAACTGGCCAACCGGCTGTGGCTGGAGGTTTCCGAAGTCGGCGCCTTCCAGCACTTCGCTGCCTTCCAGGCCTTCTGTGACGCCCTGCGGCCACTCGGCTGCCGCCTCGGCATCGAGCACTTCGGCCGCCAATTCAGCGAAATCGGCCGCCTGCACGGCATGGGGCTGGACTACCTCAAGGTCGACGGCAGCTTCATCCGTGCCATCGACAGCCAGAGTGGCAACCAGGCTTTCCTGAAAGGCCTGTGCAGCATCGCCCACAATATCGGCCTCACCGTCATCGCCGAAGGCGTGCAGACGGCCGCCGAGCTCGCCACCCTGCCCGAACTCGGCTTCGACGGCGCCACCGGCCCCGCCATCCCGAGAAACTGAACCATGAGCACCGAGATCGAACTCAAGCTGCAACTCAGCCCCAAGGCCGCCCGGCAACTCGCCAGACACCCCCTGCTCGCCAACATCCCGGGGCAAAAGCAGCAGCTACTCAATACCTATTTCGATACCCCCAAGCTGGAACTGCACCAGCGCCGCATCGCCGTGCGCTTTCGCAAGAAAGGCTGGCAATGGCTGTGCACCGTCAAGTCGGCCGAACCGGCCAGCGGCGGACTGGCCATGCGCAGCGAGTGGGAAACCCAGGCCACGCCGGGTACCTTCGATTTCAGCCATGTCGACAACGCCGAGTTTCGCAACTTTCTCGAAACGCGTATCGACCAGTTAGAGCCGGTTTTCACCACCGACTTCAAGCGCCAGATCTGGCATGTGCCCTTCGGCGAATCGCTGATCGAACTCGCCATCGACCGCGGCTATATCGAAAGCCGCGGCCAGCGGCTGCCGATCTGCGAAATCGAGTTGGAACTACTCTCCGGCAAGGTCGACGACATCTTCTGGCTAACTCGCCAACTGCAAGGCGATCACCACTTGCACCCGGCCATCGCCAGCAAGGCCGAACGCGGCTACAACCTCTTCCTGGACGCGCCGCTACGGCCCTTCAAGGCCCACCCGGCCGCGATCAATGCCAAACAAACCCCGGTCGACGCCTTCCGCAGCATCGCCCTGAACTGCCTGGAACACTTCCAGCGCAACGAACAAGGCCTGCTCACCAGCGACGACCCGGAATTCGTCCACCAGGCCCGTGTCGCCCTGCGCCGCCTGCGCTCCGCCATTAAACTCTTTGCCCCCGTCCTGCCGCCGGAATTCGTCGCCGCCTACGGCCAAACCTGGCAAACCCTCGCCACCGCCCTCGGCGAAGCGCGCAACTGGGATGTCTTCCTAACCGAAACCCTGCCCCCGTTCCTGGCAGCCTTCCCCAACGACAAGGACGGCAAGCGCCTGCGCAAGATCGCCCAACGCAAGGCTCAAAGTGCCCGCAAGTCCGTCGCCGCCCTGCTCGCCGTCGACGAATACCCGCGCCTACTGCTCGAATTCACCGCTGCCGTCTATACCGTCGGCGAAACCCTGCCCATCCCGCTCACCGACTTCGCCCACCAGCAACTCACCCGCCACGCCCGCCACGCCCGCAAAGCCCGCAAACTTGCCAAACGCCACGCCGAACTCAGCCCAGCCGAACGCCACAAAATGCGCATCGCCTTCAAAAAGCTGCGCTACACGCTGGAATTCTTCGCCCCCCTGCTTCCACCCGGAAAGCTTCCCACCTACCTGGCAGCCCTAACGCAACTCCAGGATGAGCTGGGCCAGATCAATGATCACATCACTGCCGTCGGCCTGCTCGCCAAGACAGCCAACAACATCCGCCCTGTACCATTCCAAGCATGGATCAGTGGCCGCCATTCGTTGCTGATCAATAGCTTGGAAGAGAGCCTGCGGATTTGGTTGGATCAACGGTTGCCGAGGTAAAACAGCGACTTCCTCGCAATGGAATTTACCCGCATCTTTGTTTAGCGAACCACCATGCCCGGCACACGTACATTCCCTAGCTCAGGAAACCTCTCTGCCATTGCCATCCACCCCTCCTGAGCTTCCTGATAGCGAATGGGGGAATGCAACTGTCGCAGCCTCAACAACTGGGTTTCTGCTTCTTCATAACGTCCGTTAAGCCCCAAAGCCAGGGCATAACGGAACATGGCCGGAGGATAGGCATAGCGAAAAGCCACTTGGCGCATCCATTCAAGCTCTTCCGCAGACATACCCTGTCGGGCCTCAGTTCTTGCGAAACGTATAAATTCCCGGGACTGAGTTAGTAGTTTTACATCCGGTGGTGCTGGGTTGGCTGAACGCACCTCCAAGCCTGCCGACTCATAACGCAGGCGATTGTAGTCTGTCTGAACAAGCTGATACTCAACGAATATCCAGGTAGCAAGCACTAATCCAAGCATACCCACACCGCCAGTAACCCAGCGGGGCATTTGCAGGCTGCGTCCACCATGATCCGCCTCGACAAAACCAACAGCAAAACCGAATGGCACCAGGAAAAACGCGTAGTCCAAGGGGAACTCAAACATCGAATGCGTACCTAGT